>NZ_JBPBBB010000019.1:0-66888 GCF_050896375.1 Roseovarius tibetensis | reverse complement strand
AGATCAGACATGTCACCGCTCCGTTTTCGGTGCCGTGAACCACGCAGCGCACCTGAAATCAATGGGTCCAGAGCCTAGCATCGAGTCGAATTTCGACGCGCTCACGTCGATGTATTCTGCCGCTTCCACGCCAGTCAAATCCCGCCGCTTGGACGGCGGATGAGCGGCTTACGTCTCAAGTCTGAGTTCTGCAACAATGCCACGGAGAATCAGAAAATGGATCAACAATCGACAAAGCCACGATACGTGGCCCAGTTCACTCAAAATCGAACATTCGGAGATTAATGGTAGCGGAGGAGGGACTTGAACCCCCGACACGCGGATTATGATTCCGCTGCTCTAACCACCTGAGCTACCCCGCCATACACGGAAAGCGGTTAAGCCAGCGTCCTGAAGACGTCAAGACGAAAATGCTTGGCAGGGTGCGGACAAATCGCGGCTCTGGTTCGTAGAGAAGACCCTAGGGTGCGCGTCTCTCCTCAGGGGGAATCCGCAAGCGACTGACCCGTGGAGACGTTTTCGGGACGGGCCCTTCGGCAGTCTAGCTCGGACCGCCGCATGGTGGCGGCGTCATCCGGACAACAGCCACGGTTCGATCTGCGCGAGCGTCGCTGCGGGATATTCCTCGTGCGCAAGGTGACCGGCGCCCTCCATGCGGAACGTGTCGCAGGTGGCAAGCCGCGCCGCTGCGCGGGCCGACACGTCCGGGGAGACCGCGGTATCGCCCGCGCCGGTGATGAGCAGACAGCGCGCCCTGATATCGGGTAGATGGTCAAGCAGGCTGGCGATGTCCCACTGGGCCATCATCTGCAACGTGGCGTCGACATGCTGGCGATCCGTGATGAGGCGCGCGTAGCAGTCGAGGCCCCGGTCGTCGATCTCCGACCCGGTTCCCTGGATCAGGCGTCGGGCGCGCGCCTTGGGATCGCCGCCTAAGGTGAAGAACGTGGATGTCAGCGGATTCAGGGCGAGGATCTTGGCCAGCACCGGGAACAGCCAGCCGGCCACACCTTCGAACCGGTCGAGCGCCGCGTTCAGGCCGATCACATCGGTGGGCCGTCCATCCGGTCGCGTCATGCGGCGCGCAAGGCAGAGCGCGATCGCCGCCCCGGCGGAATGACCTATGATGGCGCGCGGGCGCCAGCCCTGCGCGGCACAGAGGGCTCCGATGTCCTCGGTCATCGCGGGAAGGCCCAGGCGGCGCTTGTTGCCGGCCCGGCTGAAGCCCTGACCAGGCAGGTCCAGGGCGACGACATGGAACGTCTCGGCCAGTGGCAGGATCATGTCGCGCCAACTATGGCTCGAGCCACCGGCGCCATGCAGTAGCAGCACCGTGTCGCCGGTTCCCGCCTCTTGTACATGCCAGTCATGCGGGCGGTTCCGGATGCGCCGGGACAGATCGCTCAGGGGCCAGTCGGACAGATCGCGGTCCCAGTTCATGTGCCTAGCCGTCCAGCGCGGTCGCGACGGCGGTGCTTATCCGTTGCGCGTCGGCGCGGGGCAGGGCGAGATACCGCGCCCCCATCTGCGTTGCCAGTTGTGCCGAGGCGTCACCCGGTCGGGTGGCCGTGTCGATCACCATTCCCGCGAGGCCCTGTGCCCTCAATTGCCTCGAGACCTGTGCGGCATCCTGCGTGGCGCGGGGCCGGTCACCGGCCCCGTTGAGCGCGACGTTGGCCCGGCCGTCTGTCAGCAGCGCAAGCGCGGGGCTGAGGCCGCGACCAAGGGCCTGATTGCCAAGCGCCAGTGCCGCCGACAGACCGGCCGCCAGCGGTGTGCCGCCGCCGCCGGGCATGGCGGCCAGCTTTCGCTTGGCCTGCACCAGCGACCGGGTGGGTGGCAGGACAAGCTCTGCGCCCTTGCCCCGGAACACGATCACCGCCACCTGATCGCGGCGCGCATAGGCCTGCACCAGAAGCAGTTCGACCGCGCCCTTGGCCTCGGCCAGGCGCGCCATGGCGGCAGAGCCGGAGGCATCGACGGTGAAGATCAACAAGCGATCCGAGCGATCCTCGAACCGGCGCAGGTGAATGTCGCCGGGATGGATGATCACCCGCTGACCGGCCGGTTGCGGCGTCTTTCTCTGCGCCCGGCGCAGTTGCTGCCACGGGGCCGCGGCGCGCAAGGTGGCGACCACGTCGATCCGGGACCGGCCATCGGGTGCACCGGGACGCGAGGGCAGGGGGCGTCCGCGCCGGTTGCCCTTGCGGCGGTTGCCGGCCCCGGCGCCCGAGGCACCGCCGCGGGCCGGTTTGTTGCCACGTACCTGATCCAGCAGCGATGGCGGTAGGAGCGCGCGCACCGCCTCGACGAGGATGTCCTCGGGGATGGCCGCGCCGGTCTCGTCGTCGGTGTCGGTATCGGGCTGATCCTCGGGCTCGTCATTGGCGGCTTCGTCCGGTTCCTGATCGGGGGCGTCGTCGTCCGGTTGCTCGGTCTCTTCGGCCTCTTCGGTCTGGGGCATCAGGGTGGCGCGGGCCGGATAGACCAATTCGGCGGCCTCGCGCAGATCGTCTGCGTTCAGCGTCTCGCGACCGTCCAGCGCGGCGATGGCGCAGGCCGCGCGCAACGCAAGCAAGGGCGCGCGCAGGCTGTCGATGCCGAACCGCACGGCCAGAACGACCAGCGCCGTGACGTCATCAGCCGTCGTGGCGACCCGCGGCAGGTGTGCCCGCGCGGCATCCAGATCGCCGGGGGCGGGCAGCATCACACGGGCCGCGTGCCAGCCGGTGTCGTGAAGATCCACGTGAAAGGCCAGCCGATCTGTCAGACCGGCAGGGGCCGTGTCGTCGTCCTCCAGCCCCTCGTCCAGCAGGATCAGCCCGTGGCCGCGACCGGCATCCAGAAGCTGTCCCAGCCTTGCGGCAAGGCCGGACGTGCAGCGTTCCGCCATGGGCAGGATCAGGATTGCGGGACTTGCGGCGAGGCCGGCCTCCATCACAAGACGGCCCTCGGCCAGCGTGGCGGCGATGTCGGGCCCGCCGAACAGCTGCGTGTCCGACAGGTCGGTATGAATGCGCCGCCTCTGCCCCGGCAGCCGGTCAAACGCCTGTTCGAAGGCTTGGCGCACCGGGCCGACACGTGCGCGCAGGTTCAGTCCCTTCAGCCCCGCGGGGTCCACCGCCAGAAGCGTCAAGGCGCGCAGGCCGCGCTGCCACGCCGAAGGGGGGGCGTCGGTCATCCCAGCACGTCCGCCACGGTCCGGGCGACGCGCGTGCCCGATCCGGCCTCGTCCAGCGGGTCGCGGCGCAACCTGTGGCTTAGCGCCAGCGGGGCGACCCGGCGCAGGTGATCACGGTCGAGCGTGTCGGCCCCATCATAGGCCGCAAGCGCGCGGGCGGCCCGCAGCAACGTCAGCTCGCCGCGCAGCCCGTCCGCGCCAAGCGCCACGCACAGTTCGGCGCAGTCGCGCAGGACATCATCGCTCGGATCGAGCGCCAATACAGCCTCGCGGGCGGCAACGATACGTGCCCGTATGGTTGCGTCCGCCTCGTGCCAATCGCGCATCATTCTTTCAGGGTCGGTGTCAAAGGCATCGCGGCGGCGGATCACCTCGATGCGTTCCTCGATATCGGTGGGCGAGGCGACCTCGACCGACAGGCCGAACCGGTCCAGCAATTGCGGGCGCAACTCGCCCTCCTCGGGGTTGCCCGATCCGACCAGTACGAAGCGTGCCGGGTGCCGGATCGACAGGCCCTCGCGCTCGACCACGTTCTCGCCCGACTGCGCCACGTCCAGCAGCAGATCGACGATGTGATCCTCCAGCAGGTTGACCTCGTCGATATAGAGATATCCGCGATTGGCGCGCGCCAGCAGCCCCGGCTCGAACGCCTTGATGCCCTGCGACAGCGCACGCTCGATATCCAGCGCGCCGGTGACGCGATCCTCGGTCACGCCGAGGGGCAGGTCGATCACCGGGGTCGCGCGCTCATGCGTGGTGGTGGTGGTGATATTGGCCCAGTCGGGACAGTCCTCGGGGCTGGCGGCGTTCACCGGACAGCCCTCGACCACGGTGATCGGCGGCAGCAACGCGGCGAGCGCGCGCACGGCCGTGGATTTGCCCGTGCCGCGATCACCGAACACCAGAACCCCGCCGAGGCGCGGTTCGATCGCGGTCAGGATCATCGCCAGTTTCATCTGTTCCTGGCCGACGATCGCCGAGAATGGGAAAGCTTTGTTCATGTCGTTCCTTCGAGTTGGTCGAGCGGTTCCGTGCCGTTCCACGTGCCGCGTGCGCCGATCACCTGAAACCTCGCGTACAGTTCTTCGCGAAACCAGTCGCCGTGGCGGACGGCCGCGATGGCGCGGGCATGCGGGCCATCATGGCGCGCGAAATGGTTCATGCTGGCGGCGTCCGGCCAGATCGAGAACGTCACCTGATGCAGTAGCGGTAATTCCCCGATACCGATCTTGAAGACGACATTCGGGTCGTCTCCGATCACGGCACTGATATCCGGAACCCGCCGCCAGAAGCGCAGCGCGGCCGATGGCCGCACCGTTGCCCGGGTCAGTGCCGCAAGGGGGCCATTTCCGTTTGTCGCACGCGGTATGAAGGGGGCGGCACCCGACCAGGCGCCCCGCGCCGATGTCGCGGCGAGGAACACGGTCCAGTGTTCCGACGCGCGACGCTGGTAGCGGCGAAAGACGCGCGCGTTTGCGGTCCGGTCAATGGCGGTGTCGGCATCGGTCCAGGTAGCCAGGATCGCGTAGACGCCGGTGTTGGGAACCGGTGTAAACCCTTCGCCGGTGCCCGAGCCGCACAGTTTCCAGAAGCCGATCCCATCGATCCGCGGCATGGACAGTCGTGCAAGACCCATCATGCCAAGCGCCCACAGGCGATCGGACCACGTGTCGAACCGGAAGAAACTGAGGCTGACGGTCTGGATCGGATCGCTCCTGCAGCGGAATGGTTGACGCGACAATGACACGCTTGTGCAGTCAAGAAAAGACTTCAAACCGGATTGTCAACTTAAGTGGACATGTGTACGCTGATCTGATGTTGACACGTGTTGATCCCGGTCTTTCGGACCAAGCGGCACGGGCGGTTGCGCCCCACGCCGTCGTCATCGGGGCGGGCCTTGGCGGGCTGGCCTCTGCCATGCGACTCGGGGCCAAGGGGTACCGCGTCACGGTTCTCGACCGGCTCGACAGTCCCGGCGGGCGCGGTTCGTCGATCACCGAAAACGGCCATCGCTTTGATCTTGGCCCGACCATCGTGACCGTGCCGCAGATCCTGCGCGAGCTTTGGGCCGCCTGCGGGCGCGATTTCGACACGGATGTCGATCTGCGCGCGCTCGACCCGTTCTACGAGATCCGCTGGCCGGATGGCAGCCATTTCACCGCCCGGCAGGACGATGCGGCGATGCGGGCCGAGGTGTCGCGGCTGTCTCCGTCCGATCTGAAGGGGTACGAGAAATTCCTCGCCGACGGCGAGCGGCGCTACTGGGTCGGGTTCGAGGATCTGGGGCGCCGGTCGATGCACAAGGTCTGGGACCTGATCAAGGTCCTGCCCACCTTCGCATGGCTGCGTGCCGATCGGTCCGTGGCGGCGCATGCCGCGATGCGCGTCAAGGATGAACGCCTGCGCATGGCGCTGTCGTTCCATCCGCTTTTCATCGGCGGCGATCCGTTCAACGTCACCTCTATGTATGCACTGGTCAGTCACCTCGAAAAGGCGTTCGGCGTCCATTATGCCATCGGCGGTGTCGATGCCATCGCCCGTGCCATGGGCCGCGTGATCGAGGATCAGGGCAGCGTCGTGCGGCAAGGCGCCGAGGTGGACGAGATCCTGATCAAGGCCGGGCACGCGCGCGGCGTGCGCCTGACCAGCGGCGAGATCATCACCGCCGATATCGTGGTGTCGAACGCGGATGCCGGGCATACCTATGACCACCTGCTGCGCAATCACCGCAAGCGACGCTGGACGCCGGCCAAGCTGAAGCGCGCGCGCTGGTCGATGGGGCTGTTCGTGTGGTATTTCGGCACGACGGGCACGGCCGAAAAATGGGCCGATTGTGGACATCATACCATCCTCAGCGGCCCGCGCTACAAGGGGCTGGTGCGCGACATCTTCCGCACAGGCAAGCTGGCCGACGACATGAGCCTTTACGTCCACCGCCCCAGCGTGACCGATCCGGGCGTGGCGCCCGAGGGCGGCGATACCTTCTACGCGCTCAGCCCGGTGCCGCATCTGGGACATGCCGACCCTGTCGATTGGGCGGCAATGGCCGAACCGTATCGCGAAAAGGTGCAGGCGATCCTCGAAGATCGGCTGTTGCCGGGCCTGGGCGATCACTTGTCTGCCTCGACAGTGTTCACGCCCGAGACGTTCCGCGACCGCTATCTCAGCCCGCATGGCACCGGCTTCTCGATAGAGCCGCGCATCCTGCAAAGCGCGTGGTTTCGCCCCCATAACGTCAGTGAAGAGGCCAAGGGGCTGTATCTGGTTGGGGCGGGCACGCATCCCGGCGCGGGCCTGCCCGGCGTGATCTCCAGTGCCGAGGTTCTCGGCAAGATCGTGCCCGACCCGCAGGAGGTGCCGCGCCCATGATCGCCCCCCGCGACCTCGACCACTGTGTCGAGGCGATCCGCCACGGGTCGCTGTCGTTTCACGCCGCCTCGCGCCTGTTGCCGCGGCGGTTGCGCGACCCGGCGCTCGCGCTTTATGCCTTTTGTCGGCTGGCTGACGACGCGGTCGATCTGCAAACCGCCAAGGCCGATGCGGTGCTCGCGCTGCACGAGCGGTTGGACCTGGCCTATGCCGGTACGCCGCGCGACGCGCCAGAGGACCGGGCCTTTGCCGCCGTCATCGACGAGTTCGGCATGCCGCGCGCGTTGCCAGAGGCCTTGCTGGAAGGCCTCGCCTGGGACGCGATGGAACGGCGCTATGCCACCCTGTCGGAGTTGCGCGCCTACTCGGCGCGGGTGGCGTCTGCCGTGGGCGCGATGATGTGCGTGCTGATGCGGGTGCGTGACCCCAACACGCTGGCGCGGGCCTGTGATCTGGGGGTTGCGATGCAACTGACCAATATCGCCCGCGACGTGGGCGAGGATGCGCGCGAGGGGCGCCTGTACCTGCCAACCGACTGGATGTTCGAGGCCGGGATCACGCCCGAGGATTTCCTGCACGACCCGCAAGCGACACCCGCGGTGCGCGCCATGGTGCGCCGCCTGCTGCGCGAGGCCGACGACCGTTATGCCTGGTGTGACGCGGGGATCGCCGAATTGCCGCTGTCGTGCCGGCCGGGGATTTTCGCGGCGCGCTACATCTATGGCGGGATCAATCGCAGCGTGCGGGCGTCCGCGCATGACACGGTCACGCGGCGCGCCCGCACCACGGGCCGCCAAAAGCTGGGCTGGGTCATGCTGGCGGTGCTGCGCAGTGCCGGAACCGTGGTGATGCCCCGGTCGCCGATGATTTATGCCCGCCCGCTGAGCGAGACCGCCTTTCTGGTCGAGGCGGCGGGCGATCCGCATGCCGGCGCATCGGACTGGAGCGATACGCTCTACCGCACGATGGCGCAGCTCAAGACGCAGGATCGAAGCCCACGTCCGGCATTGCTTCGGACCGGATGACGGGCTAGATATCGTTCATGACATGGATCTGCTTCGCGATATTCTTGGTAGCTTGTTTCGCGGCGGGGTCGACCGGGGGGCTGTTTCCGCCGGGCCAGTGGTACGCTGCCTTGAAAAAGCCGTGGTTCACGCCGCCCAACTGGCTGTTCCCCGTCGCATGGACCACGCTGTATATCTGCATGGCCACCGCTGGCGCGCGCGTCGCGGTCAGCCCTGACAACGGGATCGCGATGGCGCTCTGGTCGTTGCAGATCGCGCTGAACGGGCTTTGGACGCCGGTCTTCTTCGGCCTGAGGCGCATGAAACTGGGGTTGTTGGTCCTAAGCGGGCTTTGGGCCTCGGTCGCGTTGACCATGCTGGCGTTGTGGCAGGTGGACTGGATCGCGGGTATCCTCTTCGTGCCCTACCTCGTCTGGGTGTCGGTCGCGGCCTGCCTGAATTATTCGGTCTTGAAGCTCAACCCCGAGGCCGACGCCGCGTCCCAGACCGCCGGTTAATCGCCGAACCGCCAGCCCTTGCGGCGCGGTACGCGGACGGCCAGCATGGGTTTCAGAAGCTGTGACCGGAACCGCGTGAGGTCGAGCGCCTCGTGCACGCCCACCGTCTCTTCGCCATCGAGGCGCGTGCGCACCGCTGCGCGCGAGTAGAACGGCGCGTCCAGCATGCTTTGCACCTGTCGCGGCTGGTATCCGGGATCGGCCCGCGTGTCACGCGCCACGGCCCAAAGGCTGCGGCGCATCCGCGCCTTCGGCGGCGGCGTGATTTGCCGCGCGCGCCCGGCGGTGTCAAAGGAGACCCCCACACCCAGCGTGCTGCCATCCAGCCGCGTCGCGTCGTAAAAGCAGGTGCTGCCATGGCACGTCGGAAAGCGGCCCCAGGTCCAGTAGCTGAAATCCTGCTCCAGCGCGCGGGTGCCGAAATTGGCATCGAAATAGCCGTGCCCGTCCCATTGCCAGCCCGCCGCATTCAGATCGACCGAAATATCGCAGGTCGGCGCGAAGGGCCGCCAGACATGGCTGCCATCGGGTGTCAGCGGCATCTCGACCGAGGTCAGCGCCGTGGGCGTCAAACGGATGCTGCCGCGCACCCGCGAAATCAGCGGTGGTGACGCGATCTCGTCGATGTCGATGACCAGCGTGCCCTCGTCCCACCGCATCGAGGACGGGCCGATGGTCAGGCTGCTTTCGGTCTGGCGCAGTGCCGCGCGGCCCCTGTCGGTCATGGTAAAGCGGCCGCCAGGGCCGTAGGTGGCGACATTCAGGCAAACGTGATTGTCGGGCGATTTGCGCCCCGACCACGCGTACCACGGTGAAAAGACCGATCCTATGAACGCGATGACGCTGACGGCGCGGCCCCCGTCGTTGCTGATCCCGTCGATGTACCACCAGGCGTAGCCGTTTTCGGGGACGTCGAGGTTGAAGTTCGGTCTTGCATGATCGCCGCGGCCGCGTGCTGGCCGGAGAGCGCCGCCATCGGCACCCCCGCCCCCGGATGTGTCCCACCCCCCGCGAGGTACAGCCCCGGCACGCCCGTGCGCGCCGTCGGGCGTCTGAAGGCCGCCGTCATGCCGTGTGGGCTCTGCCCGTAAAGGGATCCGTCCGACGCGGGAAACAGTCGGTCGAAACCCGCCGGCGTCGTCAGGGCGGCTGCCCCCGGTATCGGGTCGAAGGTCAGCCCGAAACGCGCCAGCGTCCGGAAGGTGCGTGTCTGGCATTGCTGCAAGTCCTCTTCGGGCCCGCCACCGTGCAGGGGCGGGGCATTGGCGATGATTTCGAAACGTTCCGGCGCGACGCGGCGGCCGTGCTGGCCGCGATCCTGCGCGCAGACGTAAAGCATCGGGTCCGGCGCGAGGCTGCCGCGGTCGAGCGTGTCGAATTCGGGCTTTGGATCTTCGCGGAAGAACACGTTGTGATACGCCAGATCCGGCCCGCGTGGTGTGGCGGCGAAGGCCCAGACCTGTGCGGACAGGCTGCGTTCGGCCGTCCGCGTCTGCGGCGCGACATGCGCGCAGTCGGGGCCAAGCGCCCCTGTGGCCAGTGCCTTGGGGTCGCCGTTGAACAGGATGGTATCGGCGGCAATGCGGACCCCGTCGTCGAGGATGACGGCGCGTGCGCCGTCGTGTGGCGTGTTCTCTATCCTGTCGACATGCGCGTCGAACTGAAACTCGGCTCCGCGCGACTGAGCCAGATCGCGCAGCGCGCAGGCCAGCCGGTGCATGCCGCCCTGAACCACCCAGACCCCGGCCGCCTCGGCCTGCCATATCAGGGCCAGCAGGCCCGGCACCTTGTAGGGCGACCCGCCGACATAGGTGGCGTAGCGCCCGAAAAGCTGCGCAAGGCGCGGATCGTCAAAGCTGCGGCCCAGGACATCGGCCAGCGTCGAAAGCGGCGCCATCGGGCGTAGCAGGTGCGGGTTGCGCATCACATGCGCCGCAAGCCCCGGCAGCGAAGGCGCGGGCGCCTGCATCACCGGCGCCTCGAACCCGTTGAAGAGCGTGCGCGCACGCGCCGAAAAGTCGCGAAACTGCCGCGCCGCTTGCGCCCCGGCGAAATGCCGGATGGAGTTTGCGCTGTCCTCTTCGGTGTCGAAAAGATCGAGCTGGCTGCCATCGGGCCAGAAATGCCGCGCGAGAATGCGCTGCGGGATCAGCGTGACGTGATCGTCCAGCCGCTCGCCCAGATCGGTGAAAAGCGTGTCGAAGACGCCGCGCAGGGTCAGCACCGTGGGGCCGGTATCGACAGGTCCGGCCGCCGACGCCAGACAGCGCATTTTGCCGCCGGGTGTGGCATGCCGTTCCAGGACGCGGACGCGGTGGCCTGCATGGGCAAGCCGGGCCGCCGCGCAAAGGCCCGCGATGCCGCTGCCGACGATCACGACCGTGTCGCCCCGGGATGGTCTGCGCGCTGTCATGTCTTGATTGTTGACTCGACGGCGCAAACTGTCCAGTATAATTTACACATGGTATGTCCTGAAATATGGACATGGCGGATCAGGAGGCACGGAATGCAAATGACCGACAGGATCGAAGCGGCTGTGTCGCGATCCATTGACCGCGCGCGGGGCGACGCGGCCCCGCACCGTCTGGGCGAGGCGCTGCGATACGCGACCGGGCCGGGTGGGGCGCGGATTCGGCCGACGATCCTGCTGTCGGTGGCGACCGCCTGCGGCGACGACCGGCCCGAGCTTTCGGATGCGGCAGCGACCGCGCTGGAACTGATCCATTGTGCCAGTCTCGTTCATGACGATCTGCCCTGTTTCGACGATGCGGACACGCGGCGCGGCAAGCCGTCGGTGCACAAGGCGTTCTCGGAACCCTTGGCGGTGCTGACCGGTGACAGCCTGATCGTGCTGGCCTTCGAGGTGCTGGCGCGGGCGACCGCCATCGATCCCGAACGCGCCGCGGCGCTGATCATCGCCCTTGCGCAGCGCACTGGCATGCCGGGCGGGATCTGCGCGGGGCAGGGATGGGAGAGCGAGGCAAAGGTCGATCTGGCCGCCTATCACCGCTCGAAAACCGGTGCGCTATTCATCGCGGCGACCGAGATGGGGGCCATCTCTGCCGGGCATGACCCCGAGAACTGGCGCGACCTTGGCGCCCTGATCGGCGAGGCCTTTCAGGTGGCCGACGACTTGCGCGACGCCGTTCTCGACGCCGACACCCTGGGCAAGCCCGTGGGGCAGGACGCCTTGCATGACAGGCCGAACGCCGTGGCGCAGCTTGGCGTCGAGGGGGCGTCAACGCGGCTGTCGGACATCCTTGCCGGCGCGATCGCGTCGATTCCGTCCTGCCCGGGCGAGGCCCAGCTGGCCCGCATGGTGCGGGCGCAGGCTGAACAGATCGTGCCTGCCGTGCCCGTCTCCAGCCGGGTCTGAGGCACCGTGACGCCGCAAGACCCTCCGCGGCAGGTGTTCGATCCGATCACATGGCTCAATCGTCTCGTTGCGCGTGCCGATCTGCAGCGTATCGCGGCGCGCCTGCCGCTTGGTGCGCGCTTGGCGCGGCGCGACGGGGCAGAGATTTTCGATCTCGTTCAGGGTTTTGTTCGCTCTGGCGTGCTGTCGGCACTGATCGAGTTGCGTATTCTGCACCGGCTGATGGACGGCCCCCTGTCCGCGCGCGACATGGCGGCCGGCACGGATATCGCCCCGGACCGGATGGAGATCCTGTTGCAGGCCGGCGCGGCCATGGGTGTGCTCAAGCGGCGGCGCGATGGCCGATTTCGCATCGCGCGCAAGGGCGCCGCGATTCTGGGTGTGCCGGGGCTGGAGGCCATGATTCGGCATCACCACGTCTTTTACGACGATATGGCCGATCCTCTGGCATTGCTGCGTGGCGCCGGCGACACCGGGCTGGCGCGATTCTGGCCCTACGTTCACGGTGCCGATGGCACCGTCTCCGCAGAGGACGCGGCGCGGTATTCCGATCTTATGGCGCAGTCGCAGACGCTTGTGGCCCAGGATACGCTGCGCATGATCTCGTTGCGCGGGGTGCGGCATCTGATGGATGTGGGCGGCGGGTCGGGTGTGTTCGCGTCCGAAGTCGCCGCGCGTCACCGTTCCCTCAAGGTGAGCCTTCTTGATCTGCCCGAAGTGATTCCCGCCGCCGCGAATCGTATCGACCGGATGGGGCTGGGTGCGCGGATCAGCTGCCGGTCCGGGTCGTTCCGCGAGGCGCCTTTGCCGGAGGGCGCGGACGCGATTTCGCTGATCCGGGTGCTTTACGACCATGACGACGACACCGTGGCCGATCTGCTGACCAAGGCCTTCGCGGCGCTGCCGCCGGGCGGGCGCCTGATCGTGTCCGAACCGATGTCCGGCGGGGCGCGGCCCGACCCTGTCGGTGACGTCTATTTCGCGTTCTACACCATGGCCATGGGAACCGGCCGGGCGCGATCGGCGGCGACGATCTCCGACATGTGTCGCGCAGCCGGGTTCGACGCGGTCCGGATTCCGCGCGCCCCGCGCCCTTACGTCACCAGCGCCCTGAGCTGCATCAAGCCTCGTTGAGTGACTTCCCTGATTTCTGTGTAAACAAAACTTGACAGCTATAGCTGTTTACGTAAACTTACATACAAGGGTTCGCCGTTTTGACTGAGTCTTATCGACCAGCGGCCAACCAGAGACGGAGGCGCCAATGCAGACCCGCGCTGTCTTTTTGAACGGTCCCGAGGATCTTCGACTGGACACCCTCGCGCTCAACGCGCCGGGCAAGGACGACCTGGTCGTCGATATTGCGTATTCCGGGATTTCCACCGGCACCGAAAAGCTGTTCTGGTCGGGGCGCATGCCGCCCTTTCCCGGCATGGGTTACCCGCTTGTGCCCGGCTACGAGGCCGCCGGCGAGGTGGTCGAGGCCGCACCGGGTACCGGCTACAAGCCCGGTGACCAGGTGTTCGTGCCGGGCGCGGATTGCTTCGACGGGGCGTTCGGGCTGTTCGGCGGGGCTGCGGCGCGGCTTGTCACTGATGCGGGTCGCGTGACCCGGATCGACGCGGGTCTTGGCCCCGAGGGGGCGCTGCTGGCGCTGGCCGCGACGGCGCGGCACGCGATGGCGGGGCTCGACCGGGCGGTGCCTGACCTGATCGTCGGGCACGGCGTATTCGGCCGGTTGCTGGCGCGGCTGACGGTCGCCGCGGGCGCACCGGCCCCCACCGTGTGGGAGACCGAGCCGGGCCGCCGCGGTGGTGCCGAAGGCTATGAGGTGATCGACCCCGCCGACGACCCGCGTCGCGACTACGGTGCCATCTATGATGCGTCGGGCAATGCCGCGATCCTCAACGACCTGATCGGTCGTATCCGCAAGGGTGGCGAGATCGTTCTGGCCGGGTTCTATCCAGACAACCTGAGCTTTGCGTTTCCGCCGGCCTTCGTGAAGGAGGCGCGGTTGCGCGTCGCCGCGGAATGGACACGCGAAGATCTGGCCGCCACGGCGGCGCTGATCGAGAACGGCGCGCTGTCGCTTGGCGGGCTGATCACGCACAGGGCCGCCGCCGAACAGGCCCCCGACGCCTATCGCACGGCGTTCGAGGATCCCGCCTGTCTGAAAATGATACTCAACTGGAAGGAAGCAGCGTGAAGGACGACGTGCCAAATCTCAAGGATTTCGACCAGCGTCTTCGTGACGAGGCGCACGAGGATCTGGCCGATGTGATCCATCAGGGCGAGCCAACACAGAAGACCCAGATCATCGCGATCTACGGCAAGGGCGGGATCGGCAAGAGCTTCACGCTCGCCAATCTCAGCCACATGATGGCCGAGCAGGGCAAGCGCGTGCTGCTGATCGGCTGTGACCCGAAATCCGACACCACCTCGCTGCTGTTCGGCGGCAAGGCGTGTCCGACGATCATCGAGACCTCGACCAAGAAGAACCTCGCCGGCGAGCCGGTGAAGATCGGCGATGTGTGCTTCAAGCGCGGCGGCGTCTTCGCGATGGAACTGGGTGGACCCGAGGTTGGCCGCGGCTGCGGCGGGCGCGGCATCATCCACGGTTTCGAGCTGCTGGAAAAGCTGGGCTTTCACGACTGGGATTTCGACTACGTCCTGCTGGATTTCCTCGGCGACGTGGTGTGCGGTGGCTTCGGCCTGCCGATCGCGCGGGACATGGCGCAGAAGGTCATCCTGGTCGCCTCGAACGACATGCAGTCGCTTTACGTGGCCAACAATGTCTGCTCGGCGGTGGAGTATTTCCGCAAGCTGGGCGGCAATGTCGGGGTCGCCGGACTGGTGATCAACAAGGACGATCACTCGGGCGAGGCGCAGGCCTTTGCCAAGGCGGTGGACATCCCCGTTCTGGCGGCCATCCCTGCGGATGACGACCTGCGCAAGAAATCCGCCAATTACCAGATCGTCGGCACCGCCGACAGCCAGTGGGGCAGCCTGTTCGCCGGGCTGGCCGAGCAGGTATCCGAGGCGCCGCCGGTGCGCCCGTCGCCGCTGGATCAGGACGGTCTGCTGGGGCTGTTCGACAGCAAGGACACCGGTGGCGATTACGTCCTGGTGCCGGCCACCGACGAGGATATGCGCGGCAAGTTTTCCGCGCCGAAGGAGAGCCTGGAGGTGGTCTATGATGAGGCCTGAGCCGGTCCGGATCACCCTGCCGCGGCGGGAGCGGTCGTTCGACATGCGGCTGCGCGAGGTGCGCCTGATGCTGGCGCAGGCCCGTCCCGAGCAGATCCTGCGCCTGATGGACGACATTCGCGACAACGGGGCGTCCGATGACCACCCATCGACCCATCCGAGGGGGACGGCATGACCGACGAAGTCAAGTACGACAAGGCGGCCGAGGCCGAGGTAGTGACGGCGTCAAACGACACCGCGTCGCCCGATATGCCGGTCGAGGCCGGCCCCGATCAGGGCATGGATCAGGGCATGGGGTGCCACTCCGGCGCCGAGATGGAGAAAGCCGCCCGCATGGCCGGGCAGAGCGAGATCCTCGACCAATATGCGAAAGACTATCCGCAAGGCCCGCATGACAAGCCGCAAAGCATGTGTCCTGCGTTCGGCTCGCTTCGGGTGGGTCTGCGGATGAAGCGCGTGGCCACGGTGCTGTCGGGCTCGGCCTGCTGCGTCTATGGGCTGACCTTCGTCAGCCATTTCTACGGCGCGCGCCGGTCGGTGGGTTATGTGCCCTTCAATTCGGAATCGCTGGTCACCGGCAAGCTGTTCGAGGATATCCGCGACAGCGTGCACGAACTGGCCGACCCCGACCGCTATGACGCGGTGGTCGTGACCAACCTGTGCGTGCCCACGGCCAGCGGCGTGCCGCTGCGGCTGTTGCCCCGCGAAATCAACGGCGTGCGGATCGTCGGCATCGACGTGCCCGGATTTGGCATCCCCACCCATGCCGAGGCCAAGGATGTGCTGGCCGGTGCGATGCTGAACTACGCGCGCCAAGAGGTCGAGGCCGGTCCCGTGCCCGCCCCGGAAGGCGGCGTTTCGGACCGTCCGACCGTCACCCTGCTGGGCGAGATGTTCCCCGCCGACCCGATGATGATCGGCCGCATGCTGGACCCGATGGGTCTGGCCGTCGGGCCGGTCGTGCCCTGCCGAGAGTGGCGCGAGCTTTACGCCGCACTCGATTGCGGGGCTGTGGCGGCGATCCATCCGTTCTATACCGCCGCGATCCGCGAATTCGAGGCCGCCGGTCGGCCCATCATCGGCAGCGCACCCGTTGGCCATGACGGTACCGCCGCGTGGCTGGCGCAGATCGGGGAAGCGTTCGGCCTGCCTGCCGACAAGATCGCGGCGGCGCAGAACGCCGTGCTGCCGACGATCAAGGAGGCGCTGAGCGGCGCGCCCGTGAAGGGCACGATCACGCTGTCGGGCTACGAGGGCAGCGAGCTGCTGGTGGCGCGTCTGCTGATCGAAAGCGGCGCGGACGTGCCGTATGTCGGCACCGCCTGCCCCAAGACACCATGGTCCGAGGCCGATGCCGAGTGGCTGCGCGCACGCGGTGTGACGGTGAAATTCCGCGCATCATTGGAAGACGACTGCGCGGCGATGGAAGGGCTGAAGCCCGACCTGGCGATCGGCACGACGCCTGTGGTGCAAAAGGCGAAAGAGCTGGCGATCCCGGCGCTTTACTTCACCAACCTCATCTCGGCGCGGCCGCTGATGGGACCGGCGGGCGCGGGCAGCCTTGCCGAGGTGGTCAACGCCGCCATCGCAGGGCGCGAACGCATGGAACACATGCGCAGCTTTTTCGAGGGTGTCGGCACCGGGGATACAGCCGGTGTCTGGGAGGGCGATCCCAACATCCGCGAGGATTTCCGGGCGCTGAACCAGAAGAAGATCGACAAGCAAAAGCGCGCCGCCAAGGCGCAGGAGATGATCTGATGCTGATTCAGGATCATGATCGGGCCGGTGGCTACTGGGGCGCGGTTTACGCCTTCTGTGCGGTCAAGGGATTGCAGGTGGTGATCGACGGCCCCGTGGGCTGCGAGAACCTGCCGGTGACCTCCGTGCTGCATTACACCGACGCGCTGCCGCCGCATGAATTGCCCATCGTGGTCACCGGTCTGGGCGAGCACGAGATGGGCTCGGGCACCGAAGAGTCGATGAAGCGCGCCTGGGGCGTGCTGGATCCGGCGCTGCCGGCGGTGGTGGTCACCGGGTCCATCGCCGAGATGATCGGCGGCGGGGTGACGCCGCAGGGCACCAACATCCAGCGCTTCCTGCCGCGTACCATCGACGAGGATCAGTGGCAGGCCGCCGACCGGGCGATCACCTGGCTGTTCACCGAATTCGGCATGACCAAAGGGCGCATGCCGCCCGAGAAAAAGCGCGCCGAGGATGCCAAGCCGCGCGTCAATATCCTTGGCCCGATGTACGGCACGTTCAACATGCCCTCGGATCTGCACGAGATCCGGCGGCTGGTCGAGGGGATCGGCGCCGAGGTCAACATGGTGATGCCGCTTGGCACGCACCTGGCCGAGATGCGCGAACTGGTGAACGCGGACGTCAATATCTGCATGTATCGCGAGTTCAGCCGGGGGCTGGCCGAGGTTCTGGGCAAGCCCTACCTGCAGGCCCCGATCGGGGTGGACAGCACCACGCTCTTCCTGCGCAAGCTGGGCGATCTTCTGGGCCTCGACCCCGAGCCGTTCATCACGCGCGAGAAGCATTCCACGATCAAGCCGGTCTGGGATCTGTGGCGCTCTGTGACGCAGGATTTCTTTGCGACCGCGAATTTCGGGATCGTCGCGAATGAAACATATGCGCGCGGCATCCGGAACTATCTCGAAGGCGATCTGGGTCTGCCCTGCGCCTTTGCCGTGGCGCGTTGCGCAGGCACCAAGACCAACAACGAGGAAGTGCGCGCCATGATCGCGCGCAAGCGGCCCATCATCCTGATGGGGTCGATCAACGAGAAGATGTATCTCGCGGAATGCAAGGGCGGGCATGGCCCGCAACCGGCTTTCATTCCGGCCAGCTTTCCCGGCGCCGCGATCCGGCGTGCCACGGGCACGCCGATGATGGGCTACGCGGGCGCGACGTACCTCTTGCAGGAAGTGTGCAACGGTCTGTTTGACGCGCTGTTTCACATCCTGCCGCTCGGCTCGGAGATGGACGCGGCCTCGGCCACGCCCACGCCGCTGCGTCGCGACTTTCCGTGGGACGAAGACGCGCAGCGCGAGCTCGACCGCGTTGTCGCGGGCCATCCCGTTCTGACCCGCATTTCCGCCGCCAAGACCCTGCGTGACGCTGCCGAGGACGCAGCACTGCGCCAGGGCGACGAGCGTGTGGTTCTCGAAACCGTTCAAGCCGTGTCGCCCACAGGGTCGACACCCAATCCATCCCAGGAGGAGGACTTCAAATGACCGACATTACATCGAACCCGCCGCAGCGCAGCCGTGCGGGGCGTCCCCGCAGCGCGGAATACCACCTGTATTTCTTCGTCATTTTCTTCGTCGCGATTCCCTTCGCCAGCGTGCGCTGGATCCGTGACGTGATCCAGTACCGGACGCTGAACCTGCGCGGTCCGCTGGCGCGCGCATGGCTCGAATCGGACCGTGTGACACCGATGATTTTCTCGGTCTGAGGCCAATGCCCAGAGACCGATACCAGAAACTGCCTGCCAATGAGGGCGGACAGAAACCTGAGGGGCCATGGTGGTCCCGAAGGCACCCCGGCCGCGGGGATCGCGGCTTCGGCATAACATTCCGGAGGAAAGTTCATGGCTGATAAATCCGACCTGTCGTTCACAGGTCTCACAGACGAGCAAGCCCAGGAGCTGCATTCCGTCTATATGAGCGGCCTTTGGCTGTTCACGGCGATTGCAGTGGTTGCGCATATCGCAACCTTCATCTGGTTCCCGTGGTTCTAAGAAAGGACAACACAATGGCTAAATTCTACAAGATCTGGCTGATCTTCGACCCGCGTCGCGTCTTCGTGGCACAGGGCGCATTCCTGTTCCTTCTGGCCGCGATGATCCATCTCGTGCTGCTCAGCACCGACGGTTTCAACTGGTTTGAGATCGCCGCCGAGAAGTACGGGCGCTGAACCGCGCTTGTTCCACTGACGCTGTGGGCGGGGGATCTCCCGCCCGCGGCGACCAAGACACGTATTGATCAGGTTGACCGCGGGGCTCCGTCCCCGAGAGGTCACCATACTCGGAGGCTGCGAAAATGGCTGTGCTCAGTTTCGAACGAAAGTACCGGGTCCGCGGAGGGACACTGATCGGCGGCGATCTGTTCGACTTCTGGGTCGGACCGTTCTATGTCGGATTTTTCGGTGTCACGACGGTGTTCTTTGCCGTTCTGGGGACCATTCTGATTTTTTGGGGGGCCGCGAACCAGGGCACCTTCAACCCATGGTTGATAAACATCGCACCGCCCGATCTGTCCTACGGGCTGGGAATGGCCCCGCTCATGGAAGGGGGGCTGTGGCAGATCATCACCATCTGCGCGCTCG
Source organism: Roseovarius tibetensis (assembly GCF_050896375.1). NCBI lineage: Bacteria > Pseudomonadati > Pseudomonadota > Alphaproteobacteria > Rhodobacterales > Roseobacteraceae > Roseovarius > Roseovarius tibetensis. Next base: position 47,901 of record NZ_JBPBBB010000019.1, on the reverse strand, counting down.
GCGCCTTCATAAGCTGGATGCTGCGCGAGGTCGAGATCTGCCGCAAGCTGGGCATCGGCTATCACGTGCCGTTCGCGTTCGGTGTCGCGATCTTCGCCTACGCGACGCTCGTTGTGTTTCGCCCCGTGCTGATGGGGGCCTGGGGGCATGGCTTTCCCTACGGGATCTTCAGTCACCTCGACTGGGTCAGCAACACCGGCTACGCCTACCTGCACTTTCACTACAACCCGGCACACATGCTGGCCGTGACGTTCTTCTTCGCGACGACGCTTGCGCTGGCGCTGCATGGCGGGCTGGTGCTGTCGGCGGCGAACCCCGAGAAGGGTGAAGAGGCCAAGTCGCCGGATCACGAGGACACGTTCTTTCGTGATTTCATCGGCTATTCGGTGGGCACGCTGGGGATTCACCGCGTTGGTCTGCTGCTGGCGCTCAATGCCGGGTTCTGGTCGGCGGTCTGCATCATCATCAGCGGACCCGTCTGGACGAAGGGCTGGCCCGAATGGTGGAACTGGTGGCTCGAGGCGCCGATCTGGCCCTCTCAGGTAGGGATGTAAGACAATGGCCGAATATCAGAACATATTCACGCAAGTGCAGGTTCAGGGCCCGCCCGAAATGGGCCTGGATGGCACCGGCGGGCGCCTGATGGGCGAGCGCGCCGGCAAGCCGACCTTCTCGAAACTCATCGGCTGGATCGGCAATGCGCAGATCGGCCCGATCAACCTCGGGATGCTGGGGGTCGTCAGCCTTGTCACGGGCACGCTGTGGTTCGTGATCGTGGGATTCAACATGCTGGCGCAGGTCGGCTGGTCGATCCCGGAATTCCTGCGTCAGCTTTTCTGGCTCGCCTTGGAACCTCCGGGTCCCGAATACGGCCTGTCGATGCCCCCGCTCAATGATGGCGGCTGGTACATCATCAGTTCCTTCTTCCTGCTGGTCAGCGTTCTGGCCTGGTGGTTGCGCAGCTATCAGCTTGCGGCAAGCCACAAGATGGGCAAGCACGTGGCCTGGGCGTTCGGGTCGGCGATCTGGTTGTTCCTCGTGCTGGGCCTCTTCCGCCCGGTCCTGATGGGATCGTGGTCCGAGGCGGTGCCCTACGGCATCTTCCCGCATCTCGACTGGACCACGGCGTTCTCGATCCGCTACGGCAACCTTTACTACAACCCGTTCCACTGCCTTTCGATCGTGTTCCTCTACGGGTCGGTGCTGCTGTTCGCGATGCACGGTGCCACGATCCTTGCGGTGACCCGTTTCGGCGGCGACCGCGAGCTTGAGCAGATCTATGATCGCGGCACGGCGAGCGAGCGCGCGGCGCTGTTCTGGCGCTGGACCATGGGCTTCAACGCCACGATGGAGGGCATCCACCGGTGGGCCTGGTGGTTCGCGGTTCTGACGCCGATCACCGGCGGGATCGGGATCCTGCTGACCGGAACCGTCGTGGATAACTGGTTCATCTGGGCACAAGAGCACAATTTCGCGCCGATGTATGACGGGTCATACGGCTACGAGAACTATGGCTCTTACGAAGCCTTCATCGGACAGGAGGACTGAGCCATGTTTCCCAAGTGGTTTGACAAATGGAACCGGGAAAACCCCAAGGAGATCTACGGCCCCGCCATCGCCATCGGCGTGGTGGGGGGGGCGGTCTTCGTGGCGGCGCTTCTGGTGAGCGGGGGACAGCCCTACGCCACCGAAAGCCTGCAGACCGGGCCGCGTGGCACCGGCATGTCGGTGCCCGAGTTCAAGGCCGACCTCGCAAAGCCGGACCCGGATATCGAGGCGTTCCTCGCCTCGACCTCCGACCCGGTGCCGCCGCAGGGCGGCGAAGAGACCGCGGGCGAGGCGCGTGAGAACGTGCCGCCGGGGCTGGAGAACCTGACGGTCGAGAATTACGATCGCCTGCTGGCCGCGATGCGCGAATGGACGGGGATTCCGAACCTCTTCGACGATCTCGACAGCTACCAGACCAGCGTCGGCTACCTGATGATCGGCATGACCCAGACCCTCAACGAGGAATGGGCCGGTCACGTGAACGCCAACAAAGAGGTCGGTGTCACCTGCTACACCTGCCACCGTGGTCAGGCGGTGCCGTCGGATGTCTGGTACAAGATCAGCCCCGTCAACGAGAACGTGCAAGGCTGGTCGGCCAACCAGAACCGCGTGACGATGCAATCGCAATACACGTCATTGCCCTCGGACGCGCTGGAGAAATACCTGCTCGATGGCGAGACGATCGCGGTGCATGATCTCGAAAGCCGGGTTGCCGGCGTGCCGGGCGAGGATGGCTATCCGGGCATCCAGCAGGCCGAGCGGACCTATTCGCTGATGAACTACATCAGCAACTCGCTGGGTGTGAACTGCCTGTTCTGTCACAACAGCCGGGCGTTCTACTCGGCCAGCGGGCAGATCACGCCGCAATGGGCCACGGAAACGCTGGGGATCCAGATGGTGCTGGAGCTGAACAACACCTATCTGGCGCCGCTTGACGGTATCCTGCCCGAAAAACGACTGGGCCCGGTCTATGCCGACGCCCCCAAGGCCGCCTGCAAGACCTGCCACAAGGGGTATCAACAGCCCCTTCAGGGCACCAACGTGATCGGTGACTGGCCAGAGCTTGCCACGCTGAGCGGAGAGCCGGATTACGGCAACTGACAGACCACCGGAGGCGGGGCGCAGATCCCGCCTCCGGTCATATCGCGCCGTTCGCGCCCCGACAAATCGATGCGGGCGACGCGTGAACCACCTTGAAGGGAGGGGGTGCGATGACCAAGGAATTACCGAAAACACCGCTGCTTGACCGCGTGGCCGGACCGTCCGACCTGCGCCAGATGCCGGACTGCGACCTCGGCCAGCTTGCCGACGAACTGCGCGCCGAGGTGATCGACGCCGTCTCGCAAACCGGCGGGCATCTTGGCTCCAGCCTTGGCGTGGTCGAGTTGAGCGTCGCCATCCATGCCGTGTTCAACACGCCGATGGACAAACTGATCTGGGACGTGGGTCACCAGTGCTATCCCCACAAGATCCTGACCGGCCGACGCGACCGTATCCGGACGCTGCGGCAAAAGGACGGGCTGTCGGGCTTCACCAAGCGCGCCGAATCCGCGCATGATCCGTTCGGCGCCGCGCACAGTTCCACCTCTATCAGTGCCGCGCTCGGCTTTGCCGTGGGGCGCGACATGGGCCAGGCCACGGGCGACGCGATCGCCGTTATCGGTGACGGCGCGATCAGCGCCGGGATGGCCTACGAGGCGCTCAACAACGCCGGGGCCGAGGGCCGCCGCCTGTTCGTGATCCTGAATGACAACGAGATGAGCATCGCGCCCCCGGTCGGGGCGATGTCGTCCTATCTCAGCCGCATGTATGCTAGCGAACCGCTGGCGCGGATGGCCTCGCTCGCTGAAGGGTTCGAGGCGGCGATTCCCGCCCCGATCCGCGAAAGCGCCAAGCGTGCCCGCCAGCTCGTGACCGGGCTGGCAGGGTCCGGCACGCTGTTTGAAGAGCTCGGCTTCCAGTATGTCGGCCCTATCGACGGGCATGACATGGGCCAGCTTCTGGGTGTGCTGCGTGCCGCGCGGGCCCGCGCCACGGGGCCGGTGCTGATCCATTGCTGCACCATAAAGGGCAAGGGCTATGCCCCTGCCGAGGACGCCGCCGACAAGGGTCATGGCGTGGCGAAATTCGACCCCGCCACGGGAACTCAGGCCAAGTCGAAACCTGCCGCGCCCTCGTACACCGCCGTGTTCGGCGACGCGCTGTGCGATGAGGCCGCGCGCGACGACCGGGTCGTCGCGGTGACGGCGGCCATGCCGGACGGCACAGGTCTGACGAAGATGGCCGAGCGTTTCCCGTCCCGCGTCTTCGACGTGGGCATCGCCGAGCAACACGGCGTGACCTTTGCCGCCGGGATGGCGGCCTCGGGCCTCAAGCCGTTCTGCGCGATCTACTCCACGTTTTTGCAACGCGCCTATGACCAGGTGGTGCACGACGTGGCGTTGCAGGGTCTGCCGGTGCGGTTCGCGATAGACCGGGCGGGGCTTGTCGGTGCCGACGGGGCGACCCATGCGGGCGCGTTCGATATCGGGTATCTTGGCAACCTGCCGGGATTCACGGTGATGGCTGCCGCCGATGAGGCAGAGCTTGTGCACATGGTCGCCACGGCGGCCGCGCATGACGCGGGTCCCATCGCGTTCCGCTATCCGCGCGGGGCCGGTACGGGTGTGGTGCTGCCCGAGCGGGGCAAACCGCTCGAGATCGGCCGCGGTCGCGTGATCGAAGAGGGCACCGATGTCGCGATCCTGAGCTTCGGCGCGCATCTGGAAGAATGCCGCGTCGCCGCCGCAATGCTGGCCGAGGACGGAATTTCGGTCACGGTGGCAGATGCCCGATTTGCCAGACCTCTCGACAGCGATCTGTTGATGCAGCTTGTCGGCCATCACCGGGCGTTGATCACCGTTGAACAAGGTGCACAAGGAGGCTTTGGGTCCATCGTCATGCACGATCTGGCGCGACGTGGCGCGTTCGACCGCGGCCTCGTGATGCGCAATGTCTGCCTGCCGGACCGGTTCATAGATCAGGCGAGCCCGGCTGCCATGTACGAAGATGCGCAGATGACGGCACAGGATATTGCCAGGATGATACGCGATGCCGTCTCGCCAGACGACGCCCGTGTGATCCCGCTGCGGATGATATGAAAAGGCCGGCCCCGCATGGGGCCGGCCAGTGACGGTCAGATGTCTTGTCGCGCCTGTGCGTGTCAGGCGGCGCCGCCCACGATCTCGTCGGCGCGGGCAAAGATATCTTCCCAACGCTGCTTCTCGCGTGGCGCGCGCAGGTTGGCCTCTTTCAGGCTCTCGTAATTGGTCGTCGCGTCGCCCACGAGAACCAGACCTACCATGCCAAGCGCCTTGTGCGGCTGACAATAGTAGCCATAGGCACCCTCGGCCTCGACCACGACCTCGAAATCCTTGTTCATCCGGCTTTTCCAGCCCTCGGCCCCGTCGGGCAGCATGTCGTCATAGCTGACGGCGTTGTGGCCATTGTCGACGGAAACGAACCGGATCGTGTCGCCGGGCTGCGCCTCGATGATGTCGGGGTAGAAGACCATGCTTTCATTCTCGTCCGGGTGACGGTTGAGCATCTGCACCTCGTGCACTTCACCGTTCGCGCGCGCGCCGGACGGAAGTAGAGCGGTCGCGGCAGTGGCGCCCAGAAGACTCATGGTTGTGCGTCGTGTCAGTTTCATCGTTTCCTCCTTACAGTGAAAGGCCGCCCGAGGCGACCTTTTAAGATATCGGCATGGGTGGAATTGCCTAGCCGCATTTTGATCTGCATGAGAAAGGTAGCCTTGTCACCGGCAAATCAAGCCGTTTTCGTACGCTCTTGCGCGCAATCGTGTCAGGCAACCGCGTGGGCGATGGCGCATTGCTTCCATAGCGTGTTCAGGGCGGCCACCAGGTGATCGATATCCGCATCACTGTGCAGTGGGCCGGGTGTGAACCGCAGCCGCTCCGTGCCCTTGGGAACGGTGGGATAGTTGATCGGCTGCACGTAGATGCCCCAGTCGCGCATCAGGATGTCGGCCAGCACCCGGCATTTCACGGGATCCTTGATCATGACCGGAATGATATGGCTGGTGTTGTCAAGATGGGGGATGCCATGGATGTCGAGCTGCCGGCGCAGCTTGGCCACCTGTGCGCGTTGCGCCTTGCGCTCTGTATCCGACTGCTTGAGGTGCCGAACGCTTGCCGTCGCGGCTGCGGCCACGGCGGGCGGCAGGGCGGTTGTGAAGATGAACCCGCTGGCAAAGGAGCGGATGAAATCACACAGGCTTGCCGAGCCGGTCACGTACCCGCCCATGCAGCCATAGGCCTTGCCAAGCGTTCCCTCGATCAACGTGATCCTGTGGGCCAGCCCAAGCTCTTCGGAAACACCGCCGCCGCGTGGCCCGTAAAGCCCGACGGCATGCACCTCGTCGAGATAGGTCATCGCGCCGTGTTTTTCGGCGACTTCGACGATCTCGCGCATCGGGGAGATATCGCCATCCATTGAATAGACGCTCTCGAAGGCGACGATCTTGGGTGTGTTGACCGGCAATGCGGCCAGCTTTCGATCGAGATCCTCGGGATCGTTGTGCTTCCAGATCACCTTTTTCGCACGGGAATGGCGTATGCCCTCGATCATGCTGGCATGGTTCAGCTCGTCCGACAGGATCACCGCATCGGGCAACCGGCTGCCAAGGGTCGACAGCGCGGCCCAGTTCGACACGTAACCCGAGGTGAAGAGCAGCGCGGCGTCCTTGCCATGCAGATCGGCCAGCTCGCGCTCGAGCATCAGGTGATGACAATTGGTGCCCGAGATGTTGCGCGTGCCGCCGGCGCCGGTGCCGCACTGGTCGACCGCGTCCTTCATCGCCTCGCGCACAACCGATTGCTGCCCCATGCCCAGGTAATCGTTGGAACACCAGACCGTGACATCGCCAACACTGTCGGCGTCATGGCTTCTCGCCCTCGGAAAATCACCGCACCGGCGTTCCAGCTCGGCGAAAACGCGGTAGTTTCCCTCCTCGCGCAAAGCCTCCAGCTGCGCATCGAACATGCCATCAAAATTCATGGTGCCCCTCCGGTCTTGTCTTTTTTGGTGAGTGTTTGGGCGCGGGCAACATCCAGCGCCAGAGTTTCGCGTCCGGCAATGGCAGGACCATCAGCCAGTGTTCCAGAAGCGCCAGCGCGGTGATCGCGCCGAGCAGGGAAAACCCGACGAGTTCGGCCGGCGTGCCGGCGGAATAGACCCGTTCGAGCCAGCAGGCGACCGCGAGGCTGAGCGCCGTCACCGAGACGGGAAAGAACCAGCCGACCGGGGCCATCCGGAAGTAGCTGCCCATATGTGCCAGTGCCCGCGGGATGAATTCGACGTTGATCCGCGGCACCCCGAAATAGAGGTTCAGCTTGGCCGTGATGCGCGCGAAGTAGAGCACCGTGAAGGTCCATAGACCCACCTGGTTTGCCGCCTCGTGCCCCGCAAGCCAGACCACCAGCAAGGCCCCGGTCAGCACCATCTCGTGATAGGCGACCGTCCCCCACGCACGCAGGAACCTCTCCCATTCGACCACGTCGGGCGGGCAGGGGCGCAGGTTCGGACCGGTGATCGCGCCGGTCAGAAAGCTCAGCTCGATCCAGCCCCAGATCGCCAGGGCCGCCAGAAACGCACCATAGGCCGCTCCGATACCGGTCATCTCCAGCGTCGCGTGATAGCCCCACAGACCAAGCCCCAGAACGGGCACGGCGAGCATCACGGCCCGGCGCCCCGCACCATCCGCGCGTCGTTCGCAAAGCCGCACGATCAAAAGGATCGCCCCGGTGGCGAACCACCAGAGAAACAGGGCCATCAGGGCTGCGATCCAAGGGCTGTGCACGTCTAATCCTTCATCTTTCCGGAAATACTCCGGGGGGTGTGGGGGGCTGGCCCCCCCCACGGGTCGGTGCGACATGCACCGAAGCCGCGGTCAATATGCCGGCTCCAGCCGGGTCGAGGCCGGAACCTCGTGTTTCTTCGCCGGGATCGTGTAAAGCCCGGCGAAGGCCATCGCCGCGCGGGCCTGTGCCCCCGTTCGCCGCAGCCAGGCCCCGACACCCTGTTCTGTCTTGGCCCGCGCCAGATCGGCATTGGCCTTTTGCAACCGAACCAGGCCCGCCTGCCAGCGCGGATTGTCGATATCCAGCGTGATGGGAAAGATCTGCTTGGTCATCTCCGAGGTCTTGGTAAAGACCTCGCCGGCGTACCAGTCGGGATCGACGCCCAGAGCCTTGTGAAAGGCGGGCCGCTGATGATCGCGGACATACATCGTGGCGAACACCGCCGTCAGGAAGAACTTGATCCACCAGACATTGATCCCGCTGGTGATCTTGGGGTCGGTTTTCATCAGAAGCGCGAACGCCTCGCCATGGCTGAACTCGTCGTTGCACCATTCATGGAACCACTTGAAGATCGGATGGAACCGGTGTTCGGGGTGCTGCTCGAGATGGCGGAAGATGGTTATATACCGCGCATAGCCGATCTTTTCGGACAGGTACGTGGCGTAATAGATGAACTTGGGCCGGAAATAGGTATATTTCTTCTTCTGGGTCAGGAACCCAAGATTCACCGCCACACCGGCCTCGCGCAACGCATCGTTGATGAAACCGGCATGCCGGGCCTCGTCGCGCGCCATCAGCTGGAAGAGCTGCGTGATGTCCTTGTTGGTGCCGCGCCGCTTCATTTCCTTGTATAGCACGCAACCCGAGAACTCGGCGGTGCAGCTGGAAATCAGGAAGTCGATGAATTCCTTCTTCAACTCCGGGTCCATATTGTCCCAGTCGACGTGATCCCAATCCTCGGTCTTGCGGAAATGACCCTTGTTGGGATCGCTGACCATCCGCGCGATCAGCTTGTCCCAGTCCTCGCGGACGGGGCTGACATCTATCGCGTCGAGCTCGTCGAAATCGGTGGTATAAAAGCGCGGGGTCAGCAGGGTGTTCTGCATCGCCACGTCGGTGGCGGCCTTGCTGTCGAACTTTGCCTGTTCCTCCTGAATGGCAAAGCTTTCCTCGGCCGTGACGGCGTCGGCAGTATGCTTGGATTGGACGTTCATAGCGTAGCCTCCTCGGAAAAGGAAAATTCGCAAAGCTCCATCACTTCGAAATCTCCGGTCAGACGGGTCCAGAGCCGTTCCAGCCCGCTGGCGCGAAAGATGATCGCGTCGCGATCCTCGCTCACGACCTCGCCGAACGGTGCCATGATCTCTGGCCCCTGCACCTTGACCTCATCGCCCGGATAGACCGTGGCGCCGTTGTTGAAACGCACATGTGCGTGCAGCGACTCGAACTTGTGACTGATTTCCACAGTACAAGGCGCATGTTCGATTTCCTTGGTCAGCCATCCCATTGCGGCCTCCTCTCCTATTGTGCCAAGAGCCGCGCGAAGGCTCTGGCGTTGTCGACGCCGAATCCCATCAAATCGGCGCTCCAGCCCGTGCTGGGGTCGTGGATCGACACCCGCCCGTTATCCTGACGTATCAGCGTGACGGGACCGTCGAGTGCCACGCGATTTTTTGTACGCTCTCGCTGGATCACGCGCCAGACACCCGATATGAACCCGCCCTCGTCCGGGGTCAGGTCGGCGACGAGGGTTCCGTCGAGGTTGCGGATCGTGGCGGCCCCCGACATGTCGCCCGACATCAGCACGTCGCGGCTGACCACGGTGTTGCCTTCGGGAGGTGTCGAGATCAGCGGACGGTCGGTGAGGCGGGCGTAACTGACCAGGGCCAGGACCGACAGAACCAGCGCCAGCATCGCCCGCATCATGGCACGCGGTATCAGTTCCTTGTCGTAGGGGCGTTTGGCGGGGCGTGTGTCGATCTGGGTCATGACGAAGCCTTGTGGTTATTCTGCGGCGATGGGGGTGGCATCCGACACGCGCGATACCTGCGGTGTCTGGACCCGCGCCTCGGCGGAGTCTGCCAGCAGGCGCGCCACGATCTCGGCATCGGGGATGCAGCGCAGGGCGGGTTGCGTGCGGCGCATCACCCAGGGGCGCACATGCGGCCAGCAGACAAGATAGCTCAGCCGCGTCTTCGCCTCCAGAAGATCGAGTGCGATCGTCCCGGTGCCGTCCCGCCGCAGGTTGAGATCGGCGTTGCGGATCTGGTTGAAGGGCAGGTTCAGCGTGACTGTCAGTGCGGCCCCGATGCGCATGGCGACGCGGCGATTGGTGATCGTGTAGACAGTGGCGCGCGCCTGCGCGACGCCCACGATCAGCAGGATGACGCAGACCACGCCCCCGAGGATGATGAACGGGAACGAGGCGCGAAAGGCGCTGGACAGGGTGACCTGATCGATCAGCGTAAGGAAACGCCAGGCGAACAGGGCCACGAAATACCCCGCAACCCAATACAGGCTGAGGGCATCGCGTGTCAGCGCCCACCAGTGCGGGCGTCCCTGCCACAGGATATGTTCACCCTCCGGCGGACGCTCGGGCAGCCCCTTGACAGGTTCGACGGCGAAATCGTCGTGATCTTGATCGTGGCTCATGACAGCCTCTCCCTTCTGTCCGGGCCGGTCAGCCCAGTTGCGGTTCCTGACGGGCCTCGGAGGCATAAAGCGTGCCCCCGGCATAGTAGCCGCTGATCTTGTCCTCTTCCAGCATCGTCACCTGGTTCGGGGATGCATGTTTCGGCACACCGGCGAAATGCTTGCCGAAGATCGAGCGGACCTTGACGCAGTCCTTCTTGATCCGCGCCATCGTCAGAGGCACAAGCCGCTTGCCGCCACCATGCTCGGCGTCGAGTTCAAATTCCAGATAGCGGACCATCTGCTCGGGCTCGTCCAGCCACATGTCGCTGATCGTGCCCACGATCTCGCCGTCGCCGGCCTTGACCGGCAGGCCACGCGGGTCCCGCCCGGCCGAGACGCCGAAGCTGTCGGTCGCGGCCATCGGCACGATCTTGGGGTGGCCCTTGCCGTCGAGCTCGGGCATGTCGCGGCGCGGCGCCCATGAGGCCGGGCCGACCCCGTCAACCATCGGATCGCCCGTCGGCTCGAACGGAAAGCCGTTGGCGACGGCGGACTTCTCCAGCGCGATATGGCTGCGCTCGGGGGTCTGGCCCGAGGGCACCGTGACGTCGCCCCGGCCATGCGGCAGGCGAAACGTCTTGTCCTTGGGCAGCGGGAACAGGCCCTGGTTCGGGGACGGGTTGCCGTCGTCGTCCTCCATCGGGTAGCCCTCGCGCATGTTCTCGCGCTGAATGTAGAAGATCAGCACGGCAAAGAAGAGATAGAAGAGCCAGAGGGCCACGCTGGCCAGATCGACTTCTCCAAAGAATGTTGCGGTCATGTCGGTATCCTTTCGAAGGAACGGCAGGTCATGTGGGGAAGTCGGCCAGGCCGATACGGGCCGTTTCCCTTTGGGTTTTGCGGGGACCGACGCGCGCGATCCGGACCAGCGGCCCGAGTGCTGCGAGGGTGACGAAAAGCAGTCCGATCTCGATATGGTAGACGAACGAATACCCCGTCGCGGGCGTGTTGAGCGCCTCGCCGAGGGTGCCCGATGTCGCCATCGCGTTGATCCAGTCGCGCAGGGCACCGCCCATGGCGATCGACAGCCCGGCGCCGGTGGCCTGCGCGGCCCCCCATGCGCCAAGCGCAAGCCCGTGCCCGGCCGTGCCGGTGATCGGCATGGTCATCGCCGCGGTCAATGTCGCCACCGCGAACAGGCCGCCGCCGAAACCGATCAGACCCGCACCGGTGAAAAACATCACGGTCGATTCGAGAGGCGCGGCAAAGATCACCACCGCGAACGCGGCGATGCCCGCCAGAAGACCGCTGGCCGCCATTCGGTAGGTGTTGACGCCGCGCGCCAGCATCCGCCCGGCAAGCGCGAAGCCGATCAGCGCCCCCGAGGCCCAGACCGCCGTCAGCAGCGTGGTTGCGGAGACCGACAGCCCGAGGATCTCGCCGCCGTAAGGTTCCAGCAGAACATCCTGCATGTTGAAGGCCATGGTGCCCAGAAACACGACCGCCAGAAGCCGCCCGGCCTGGCCGCCGGCAAGCAGGTCGGCCCAGGCCTCGCGGAAGCGGGGGCGCGGACTGGCGCGCTCTTCGCGGGTCATGGGCGTGACGTTTTCCTGCCGCCAGAGCGCGATCAGGTTGAGCAGAATGCCGACCACCGCCGCCCCCTGGACGACCCGGATCAGTGTGAAGGGCGTAAAGTCGCGCAGCAGCCAGCCGATCATCAGCGACGACACGCCCATGCCCAGAAGGAACATCACGTAAAGCAGCGCCACGACCCGCGGCCGGGTTTCCTCGTCGGCGCGGTCGGTGGCCAGCGCCAACCCGGCGGTCTGCGTCATGTGCAGGCCAAGGCCGGTCATCAGGAACGCCAGTGCCGCCAGCACCTCGCCGGCCCAGGATGGTCCCACGACCTGTTGCCCCGACAGCACGAGAAGCGCGAAGGGCATGACGGCAAGCCCCCCCATCTGCCACAGAGAGCCGAACCAGAGATACGGGATGCGCTTCCAGCCGATGGCACTGCGATACGTGTCGGACCGAAAGCCGAGCAACGTGCGGAACGGTGCGATCAGGACGGGCAGGGCGATCATCACCGCGACGATGGTCGCGGGCACCGACAATTCGACAATCATCACCCGGTTCAGCGTTCCGAGCAGCATCACCGTCGCCATCCCCACCGACACCTGAAACAGCGACAGCCGCAACAACTGGCCCATTGGCAGGCCCGCGCTCGCCGCGTCCGAAAAGGGCAGGATGCGCGTCGTCAGGTGGATCAGCGGAGAGGGACGGCGCCGTGTCATGCAGCAAGCTCCATGGCCTGTGAGATGTAGAAACCCGAATTGATCCGGTCGAGCGCGACAAGCCGCGCCTCGACCGGCGTCGCGCGCAACGCCTGCGCAAGCGCGGCCGGGGCGTGCGGCACCATCGTGGGCGACCGGTCGGCGCGCGGGAAAAGCTTGCCCGCCTGCCACATCGCCATCAGAAGCGGGGTGCGCGGGGCGACGGTGAAGACGACCTTGCCGCGTGTCCTGTCGGCCAGACCCGCCAGGGCGCGCGCGAGGTCGGGCTGCGTGTAGTAGATCAGGCTGTCCATCGCGACGACATGATCGACCGGGCCAAGCCCGGCCTCCAGCATGTCGCCGGAGTGAAAGCTGACACGGTGCTGCAGGTGGTGTGGCAGACGCGCCCGCGCGATGTCGACAAGCGCCGGCGAGATATCGACCGCCACCACGTCGGCCCCGCGCGCCGCAAGTTCCGCGGTCATCTGACCCGCACCGCACCCCGCGTCCAGCACCCGCAGACCGGTCATGTCGGCCGGCAGACGCGACAGGATCTGTGCCCGCATCCGGTCACGACCGGCCCGCACCGTCTCGCGGATCCGGCTGACCGGCGCATCGCTGGTCAGCCGTTCCCAGGCGCGGGTGGCCGTTCTGTCGAAATAGGTTTCGACACGGGCAAGGGTGCGGTCGTAGCTCATCAGTCGAACCCGAGCATCTCGAAGATATCGCGGTCTTCCATCGGGGCCGGTGCCAGCGGATCGGTCCCGTTGTAGAGCTTTTCCGCCAACCGGATGTATTCGGCGCGGCAGGCCACGATATCCTCTTCGTCGTCCATCTCGAACAGCGTCTTCTTCTTCAGGCGCGAGCGGCGGATCGCATCCACGTCCGGCATGTGCGAAATGCGGTCGAAGCCGACACGCGCGCAGTACCTGTCCACCTCGTCGGTATTCTTGGACCGATTCGCGACGCAGCCGGCCAGCCGCACCTTGTAGTTGCTCGCCTTGGCCTGCACGGCGGCGATGATCCGGTTCATGGCGTAGATGCTGTCGAAATCGTTCGCCGTGACGATCAATGCCCGGTCGGCATGTTGCAGGGGGGCGGCAAACCCGCCGCAGACCACGTCGCCCAGCACGTCGAAGATCACCACATCGGTCTCTTCCAGCATGTGGTGTTGTTTGAGCAACTTGACGGTCTGGCCGACGACGTAGCCACCGCAGCCGGTGCCGGCCGGCGGTCCGCCCGCCTCGACGCATTGCACGCCGCCATAGCCGACTGTCACGAAGTCCTCGGGACGCAGCTCTTCGGCGTGGAAGTCGACGCCTTTCAGGATGTCGATCACGGTCGGCTGAAGCTGCCCTGTCAGGGTGAAGGTGCTGTCATGCTTGGGATCGCAGCCGATCTGCAGTACGCGCTTGCCCATTTTCGAAAATGCCGCCGAGAGGTTCGAACTGGTCGTTGACTTGCCGATCCCGCCCTTGCCGTAGACCGAAAAGACCTTGGCCCCCTCGATCTTCATCGAATCGTCCTGATGCACCTGCACCGACCCTTCGCCGTCCTGCCCCTTGAGGACAGGGGGGCTCTCGACCTTGCTGCGGGCCTCGAGACCGGCGGCCTCGCGCATGTTGGCCCGCGCGGCGGGGGGTTGTTGTCTGTTATCCAGTGGGCTCATGAGTATCTCCTCCCTATTGGGGTGGTGCGCCCTTTGTCCGGGCCTGTTTGCGCTGTGCTGGGACGGGTCATTCTGCCGCGATCCCTTCGAGTCGGTCCTCGATGGCGTCCGCGGCGTCGCGCAGGGCCGAGAGGGTGGCGTCGTCAGGGGACCAGTAGGCGCGGTCATGTGCCTCCAGCAGGCGGTTGGCCATCCGCGACGAGGCCGCGGGGTTGAGATCGGTCATCCGCTTGCGCATCGCCTCGTCCAGCACGAAGGTTTCCGACAGCCGCTGATAGACCCACGGCTCCACCTGGCCGGTGGTCGCTGACCAGCCCATCGTGTTGGTGACGGTGCTTTCGATCTGGCGCACACCCTCGGCGCCGTGGCTGAGAAGCGCCTCGTGGAATTTGGGGTTGAGCGCGCGTGACCGCGTCTCGAGCGAGACCTGGTCGGCCAGCGTGCGTACCTTGCCCGCGCCGCGGGTCGTGTCGCTGATATAGACGGCGGCCTCCTGCCCGCCGCGGGCGCGTTTGACCGCGCGGCTGATGCCGCCCAACGTGTCGAAATAGTGATCGACCGAGGTGATCCCCAGCTCGACGGATTCGAGGTTCTGGTACGCCACATCCACGTCGCGCAGCGCTGCCTGCAAAAGCGGGGTGTTCTGCTGCGCCTTTCCGTTCACGCCGTAGGCAAAGCTCTTGCGGGCCTCGTAGGCGTCGGCAAGCTCGTCCTCTTCGCCGAAGGCCGAGCTGTCGACAAGCTGGTTCACGTTCGACCCGTAGGTGCCTTCTGCATTCGAGAACACCCGCAATGCCGCGGTTTCCATGTCGCAGCCGATCTTCTCGGCATAGCTCAGCGCGTGGGCGCGGATGAAGTTCTGCTCGACCGGTTCGTCGGCGGTGGCGGCCTTCAGCGCGGCCTCGGCCAGCAGTTTGCTCTGCAGCGGCAGCAGATCGCGGAAGATGCCCGACAGCGTCATGATGACGTCGATACGCGGACGCCCCAGCGTCTCCAGCGGGATCAGGTCGGCGCCGCAAAGGCGCCCGAACCCGTCGAAGCGCGGCACGGCGCCGATCAGCGCCAGCGCCTGCGCGATCGGGCTGCCATCCGACTTGATGTTGTCAGACCCCCAAAGCACCAGTGCCACGCTGCGCGGCAGGCTCTTGTGCGTGTCAAGCAGCACCTGCGCCTGTTTTGCGCCCTCGCGGCAGGCGAATTCCGACGGCATGCGGAACGGATCGAAGGCGTGGATGTTGCGTCCCGTCGGCAGGATGTTGGCCGACCGGATCAGGTCGCCGCCGGGCACGGGTGCGGTGAACCGCCCCTCCAGCGCGTTCAACAAGCCCGGAATCTCGTGATTGCCCTGCAAGAGACGATCGACCCGTGCCCGCGTCTCGGCATCGGCAGCCGTCATCAGGTTCAGGTAATCGGCGCGGGCAGTGTCGCTCATCGGGCGGCCCAGGACGTGCAGCCCTTCGGGAATCAGGGCATCCTCGGTCTCCAGCAGGCGCAGCCACAGCGCGTGCGGATCCTCGCCGTTCATGTCCACTGCGGCGGCCTGTTCGGCGATCAGCGCCTCAAGCTCGTCGCGCTGATGCGCGTCCGGCTCCATGCCCCGCCAGCGGGTCAGGCTGTCCTTCAGCTCCGCCAGCCCCTTGTAGAGCCCCGAGGCCGCCAGCGGCGGCGTCATGTGCGTGATTGTGACCGCGCCCGAACGGCGCTTGGCCAGCGTGGCCTCGGACGGGTTGTTCGAGGCATAGAGATAGACGTTCGGCATGTCGCCGATCAGCCGGTCGGGCCAGTCGCCAGCGCTTGGACCGGCCTGTTTGCCGGGCATGAATTCCAGCGCGCCGTGCATGCCGAAATGCAGCACCGCGTCCGCCTTGAAGCTGTTGCGCAGCCAGAGGTAGAACTGGGTAAAGGCATGGGTGGGGGCAAAGCCGCGTTCGAACAGAAGGCGCATCGGGTCGCCCTCGTAGCCGAAGGTGGGTTGCAGCCCCACGAAGATATTGCCGAACTGCGCGCCCAGCACGTAGACGCCGCGCCCGTCCGATTGCACCTTGCCCGGTGCGGCCCCCCATTGCGCCTCGATCTCGTCGAGCCACGGGGTGTTGGCCACCATCTCGTCGGCGCCGACATGCGCGGCGATATTGGCCTCTTGCCCGTATTGCTGCGCGGTGCCTTCGAGCACGGTGGCGCGCAGCGCCTCGACGCTTTCGGGCGGGGTCAGGTCGTAGCCGCGCTCGGCCATCGCGTGCAGCGTGTTGTAGAGCGACCGGAAGACATCCAGATAAGCTGCCGTGCCCGCGGCACCCGCATTCGGCGGGAAGCCGAACAGGACGATTGCAAGCCGACGCTCGGCCACGAGGCTGCGGCGCAGGGACACCAGCCGGTCCAGACGTTCGGTCAGTTTCGCAACGCGTTCGGGGCAAGGGGCCATCGCCTTGACGTCGCTTTGCGCGGCGCAGTTATGCCCGCAACCGGCGCAGCCCGACGCGCCGTGGCGTCCGGCGAAGATCGTCGGATTGGTGGCGCCGTCAAGCTCTGGCAGGGCGATCAGCATCGTGGTCTCGATCGGGCCCAGCCCCTGCGGCGAGGCCGCCCATTGCGCCAGCGTCTGAAACTCCAGCGGGTGCGCCGCGACATACGGCACGTCCAGCGCCTTGAGCACATCGACCGCGGCGTCGCTGTCATTGTAGGCTGGGCCGCCGACGAGGCTGAACCCGGTCAGCGACAAAAGCGCGTCGATCTTCGCGCCAAGCGTGTCACGGAAGAACGTCTCGATCGCCGGCCGCCCGTCCAGCCCCGAGGCGAAGGCGGCGAAAACGCGCAAGCCCCGTGCCTCGAGCGCGCGGATCACCGCGTCGTAATGCGCGGTGTCGCCCGAAAGCACGTAACTGCGCATCAAGAGTACCCCGACGGTGCCGCGCGATCCGTCCGGTCCCGGCAGATCCGCCGGATCTTCGGTGATACGGTCGGCGAGGTCGGGGTGGTAAAGCCCGGTATCGGGATATTCCAACGGTGCCGGAACGCGACCACCGCGCCATTCGGGGATGTGGCAATAGCGCGAGATCAGGAAGCGCAGCATCGCCTCGATGTTGTCATCCGAGCCGCCCAGCCAGTATTGCATCGTCAGGAACCAGGCGCGCAGATCCTGCGCCTTGCCGGGGATCAGCTTGAGGATGCGGGGCAGGCGCCGCAGCATCCGGACGTTGCGCGCACCACTCTGCGAGGACGGCTTGGACGAGCCGCGCAGCTTTTTCAGCAGCTTGCCGGTGGCAGAAGCGGGCGCGCCCATGTCCAGCGTGCCCATGCGTGTCAGTTTCACGATCTGGGCATCGGCCACGATCCCGATCATCGCGTCGCAGTCGTCGCGCCGGGCCTTCAGGTCGGGCACGATCGCGTTCAGATGTTCTTCCAGAAACAGCAGTGTCGAGACGACGATATCCGCCCGCGCGACCGCGGCCCGCGCGGCCGCCAGTGCATCCGCGCTCTCGCCCCACTCGGCGGCCGCATGCACGCTGACCTCGAGGCCGGGAAACTCCTCTGCCATGCGCGTTGCCGCCTTGGCGCAGGGTCCCGCGGAATGCGCATCGAGCGTTATGATGGCGATGCTGTAGCGTGGGGATATGGTCATATTATCTAGCATAATGCGCCTTTGCTTCGTAAAGCGTGTCCACACCGATTTCGGCGACACCGCGTTCGGCGGCGTAGCTTTCGGTGTTGCGTCGCGCCTTGCCGCGCACGAAAAACGGTATTTTCTTCAACTCGCGCTCTGCATCGGCCAGCCATACCGTTTCACCCGGCTGCGCGCTGGTCGGGGTCTGATCGGCGGAAACCGGCGGCGCGTCGGCGGCGCGGGGCACGTGGGCGGCGCCGTGATGGCTGGCGCCAGCGTCGTCGTGAAACTCGAAATCCTCGCGGAACATGTTGAGCAGATGCTCTTCCAGCCCCATCACCAGCGGATGCACCCACGTGTCGAAGATCACGTTGGCGCCTTCGAGGCCCATCTGCGGGCTGTAGCGGGCGGGGTAGTCCTGCACATGCACGGGGGCCGAGATCACCGCGCAGGGAATCCCGAGCCGTTTGCCGATATGACGCTCCATCTGCGTGCCGAGGATCATCTCGGGCGCGAGCGCCTCGATGGCCTGTTCCACGTCGAGATAGTCGTCGGTGATCAGCGCCTCGACGCCGTATTCCTTGGCCAGGGCCCGGATGGGGCGCGCCATCTCGCGGTTGTAGCAGCCAAGCCCTGCAACCTCGAAGCCCATCTCGTCGCGGGCGATACGCGCGGCGGACGCCACATGCGTGCCGTCTCCGAATATGAACACCCGCTTGCCGGTCAGGTAGGTCGAATCGACGCTGGCCGAGTACCAGGGCAGGCGCAGCCGCGCGTCATCCATCCTGGCAGGAATGCCCGTCAAGGCACTGACTTCATCAAGAAAATCGCGCGTCGCGCCGACCCCGATCGGCACGGTCTTGGTGAAGGGCAGGCCGAGGTCGCGCTCCATCCAGCGGCAGGCCGATTCGCCGGTTTCGGGATACATCAGAACGTTGAAATGCGCGGCCCCCAGTCGGGTCAGATCGTCGGGCGACGACCCCATCGGTGCGCAGACGTTGACCGAGATCCCCATCTCTTCGAGCAGGGCCGTCACCTCGACGATATCGTCGCGATGACGAAAGCCAAGTGCGGTAGGACCGATCAGGTTCGCGGTGACTTGCGTGGTCTTGTCGACCGGCTTGGCCAGCGCGCGGCACAGCTGGAAGAACGTCTCGTCACAGCCGAAATTCTCCTTGCGTTGATAGCTGGGCAGTTCCAGCGCGATCACCGGAACCGGCATGCCCATCATTTCGGCCATGCCGCCGGGATCGTCCTGGATCAGCTCGGCGGTGCAGGACGCGCCGACGATCATCGCCTGCGGCTTGAACCGCTCATAGGCATTTTCGCACGCGGTCTTGAAAAGCTGCGCGGTGTCGCTGCCCAGATCCCGCGCCTGGAAGGTCGTGTAGGTGACCGGCGGGCGATGATTGCGCCGCTCGATCATGGTGAACAGAAGATCGGCATAGGTGTCGCCCTGCGGCGCATGCAGCACGTAATGCAGCCCGGTCATGCCGGTGGCCACGCGCAGCGCGCCGACATGCGGCGGGCCCTCATATGTCCAGACGCTCAGCTTCACGATGCGGCCTCCAGCCTCAGGGCCTCGCGCCGGCGGATCGGGCGCGAGAAGAGCGCGGCCAGATCGCCGGCCTGCTCGTAGAAATGCACAGGGGTGAAGACCAGCTCGATTGCCCACTTGGTCGTCAGGCCCTCGGCCTCGAGCGGGTTTGCCAGACCAAGCCCGCAGACCGTGAGGTCGGGATGGGCGGCGCGGCAGCGTTCCAGTTGCAGATCGACATCCTGACCCTCGGCCAGTTGCGTGCCATCGGCCAGCAGATCCATGTCAGGCCCGACCACATCCTTGTGGATGAAGGGCGCGCCGACCTCGAGGGCCGTCATGCCGCATTCGCGGGTCAGGAAACGTGCCAGCGGGATTTCGAGCTGGCTGTCGGGAAAGAAGAACACCGTCTTGCCGTTCAGGGTCTCGGTCGCCTTGGCCACGGCCTTGCGGGCGCGTGCGCGGGGCGCGTCGGTAACGGCGTCGAAGGTTGTCTGATCGACCCCGAACTCCCGAGCCACGGCGTGAAGCCACGCGGTGGTGCCCTCTTCGCCGAATGGGAATGGCGCGGGAATGTGACGCGCCCCGCGTCTTTCCAGGGCGGCATGGGTCCCGCCAAGGAATGGCTGTGTCAGGGCGAACACGGTGTTCGGGCCGACGGCGACCTCGGTATCGGCCAGCCGTGCGGGCAGCACCGTTATATCCTCGATGCCCATCTGCCGCAGAAGATCCAGTGCCTGGTCCTCGACCACGTCGGGCAGGGCGCCGACCAGCATCAACTGCCGCTTGTCGGTCGCCGGCAGGGCCGGGACCATCGATGCAAGGCAGGCATCCTCGCCTTCGGTGAAGGTGGTCTCGATGCCGGAACCGGAATAATTCAGCACGCGGACCTTCGGCGCGTGCTTCGCGCTCAGCTTTTCCGACGCTTTCGCGAGGTCCAGCTTGATGACCTCGGACGGGCAGCTGCCCACGAGGAACAACTGGCGGATATCGCTGCGCCGCGCCAGCAGGCGATCGACCTCGCGCTCAAGCTCGTCTTGCGCATCGGCCAGCCCGGCCAGGTCGGTTTCCTCGAGGATCGCAGTGCCGAAGCGCGGCTCGGCAAAGATCATGACGCCGGCGGCGCTTTGCAGCAGGTGGGCACAGGTGCGCGACCCCACCACAAGAAAGAACGCGTCCTGCATCTTGCGGTGCAGCCAGATGATTCCCGTCAGTCCGCAGAATACCTCATGCTGACCGCGCTGTTTCAGAACAGGGGCGTTGCGGCACCCGGTGGCGGGGGGAGGGGGCGTGTGGTGGGTCATCCTGCCGCCTCCGA
Organism: Roseovarius tibetensis; assembly: GCF_050896375.1. NCBI lineage: Bacteria > Pseudomonadati > Pseudomonadota > Alphaproteobacteria > Rhodobacterales > Roseobacteraceae > Roseovarius > Roseovarius tibetensis. The sequence goes on along the minus strand of NZ_JBPBBB010000019.1, from coordinate 27,460 downwards.
CTGCAGGCGCGCGGCCCGCAGTTTCAGCAGGAATTGCCCGGCGTTGATCACGTAGGCGGCATAGGCCGCGAGCGCGAGCGCCATCAGCGCATTCGGTCCCATCGTCCCCGTGAACAGCGCGTAGACATAGGCCGTGTGCAGGGCGATCACGGCAAAGCTGAACACGTCCTCCCAGAAGAAGGCGGGGGCGAAAAGGTACTGACCGAAAACGATCTTTTCCCAGATCGCCCCGGTGACCATGATGAGATAGAGAAAGCCCGTCTTTACGAGGATCGACACTGTCGCGGCCTCATATCCGGCACCCGTCGCAAGAAAGCGCAGCACCAGTCCCAGGGACACAAGGAACACGAGGAACTGCACAGGTGCGAGGATTCCCTGGATCAGGGTCCAGACGCTTTCGTCGCGGCGCACGCGTTGCGCCTTGGTATAAAGCGCGGACGGAGCGTTGTTTGCACGTGATTGCAGTTCCATTGCTTTCCTCGAAGGGCGATCTTGTATGAGATTCATGCTAAGAGACTGCGGGCAAAAGTGTCAACTAAAACTTACAGGCCAAAATGTGCCAACCGTCAATTCGGCTTGATACGTAAGTCGGCGGTTTTCACGTCACCCCGGCATGCTGCCAAGAAACAAAGGCCCCTCAGCGCTGAATTTTATCTTTGGAGAGCACAGGGCTGCCATTTTTCCAAGGTGCTGCGTGTCAACAAGATTTGACAATTGACATCGAGATGAGCACTCTGGTTATGATTGAAGATTGCCGCCGGTGCGTCAGACAACGTCGCAAAGATTTCACTGAGGGGAGGGGATGATGAAGGAAGACACACAGGAGGCGCGTGCAGGAAATGGATCGTATCACGAGGATGACGGGATCCGGTTCCTTGTGGAATCCGCCTTGAGAAGCGTTGCGTCCAACAAGACCCACATAAAGCCCACCGCGCGGTCCGAATGGGTCCAGCTTTTGTGCGATGCCCTCATTGCCGACTCGGAGACCGGATATCAGTCCGTGATCTCGGACATGGTCCTCAACGGGTTCGAGCCCGAAGAGCTGTATCATTCGATCGTTCCGGCCGCCGCAAGGCAACTGGGCGAGATGTGGCTTTATGACGAGGCAAGCTTCGTCGAGGTCACGCAAGGCGCCGCGCGCCTGCAGGGGATCATGCGAGAGAAGGGCGACGGCGACAGGGGGTTCTGGATGGATCGCAGCATCCCGCTTGGTCAATCCATCCTGATGGTGATCCCGCAGTTCGAGGATCATTCGCTTGGCGCCTTCGTTGCGGCCGACCAGTTTCGCCGCCATGGCATCTGGGTGCATCTGGCGATCGGCATGGACTCGGCGGAACTGATCAGATTGGTGGCAGGCGGGCGCTTCGCGATGGTGGGTTTCACCCTCTCCACTGGGAAAGCGCTGGATAAGATGACCGAAATGGTGTCAGATCTGCGGGCGGGGGTGAGTGAATGCCCACCTCTTATCATTGGCGGCCATGTCGTGGACGAGGTTGCAACGGTTGCAGATCAGACGGGGGTGACTTATGCTGTCAAATCCGTGCGGGAGGCGATCGAACGATGCAGTCTTTCATCGGTCGCCGAACCGCTCTCTTCTGAACTGACGTTCTGACGAGAGCCATGATTGTGATTTGAGGTGTAGACGTGACAAAATATTTGCGGGCATCCGAGCGCTTCATCGCGGGTGTCCTGCCGGAACCGGAGCACGTTGAGCACCTTATCGAACAAGCCTCGGACATGGCCGTCGCGGTCGATGCCGAGGGCGTTGTCATCGGGATATCGGTCAGTCCGGACTGCCCGTCACTGGGGCGTCTCGATCACTGGGTCGGCCGGGTGTTTTCCGATTTCCTGACGGATGAATGCCAAGGCAAGTTTGCAGAGCGCGCCGCGATGCTGCGCGCCGGGTCGGAACCGACCGTACGACCCATGGAATTGAACCACGTTGACAACGCCAAGTGGGAATTTCCGGTTCGCTACACATTGCACCGCGCGCGAGACAGCGATGCTGTCCTTCTCATCGGGCGCGACATGCAGCCCTTCGCCGAAATTCAGCAACGCCTCGTGCGCGAGCAATCGGCGCGTGAGCGGGACCTTCAAAAGGCGCGCAGCGCCGAGACGCATTTCCGGATCGTCCTCGAAGCGTCGGAAACGCCGATGGTGCTTCTTGATCCCGAGACCGGACGTATCGCCGAGATCAACTCCGCCGCGGCCAACCTTCTCGGCGGCACCGCGGATCTGCTTTTGGGCAGTGCGTTCGCGCAGGCATTCGACGGGCGTCGTCAGTCCGAATTCATGGACGTGATCTCGTCGGCGGCCAGTTCGGACGAACGCCGGATCCTCGAGGCCGTGTCCCGCCGCAACGGCCGTGTGGTAAAGCTTTTCCCCGAATTCTTCCGCGCGTCCGGTAATCTCGCCCTGCTGTGTCGCATGCAGATCGTGGACGACGACGATGCCGGGAACCCCGAATTCGCGCAGACGCTTGCATCGCTCTACTGTGCCAGCACGGATGCCATCGTGCTGACGGACGCGAATGGCAACATTCGCGAGGCCAACGAGGCCTTTCTCGTGATGACCGACACCGCCCAGCTTCGCGACGTGAAGGACCGCTCGCTTGCCGATTTTCTTGCGCGGGGTGGGGTGGATCTCAAGCTCATGCTCGAGAACACCGTTAAATCGGGAAGCATGCGCAGCTATTCCGCACAGCTCAAAAGCATTGTCGGCAATCGTGCGATGGTGGATATCTCGATCGCTCAGCTGCGGCAGCGCGGCGGTGACCTTGGCGTCGGGTTCGTGATCCGCGATGTCACCCGGACCGAGATCAACTCTCCCAGCGAGCCCGGTGTCATGGTCAGCGACGACGCGATGAAGCACGTGATGGATCTGGTCGGCACCGCGTCGCTCAAGGAACTCGTTTCGGCGACGTCCGATGTCATCGAGAAGATGTGCATCGAGACCGCGGTGCAACTGACCGGCAATAACCGCGTGGCGGCTGCCGAGATGCTGGGGCTGTCGCGCCAGAGCCTGTATGTCAAACTTCGCAAACATGGGTTGCTGAAATCAGGTGGCGAGAGCGCGTGATCGCCGGTCGGCCGCGACAACAAATCGCTTTCCTTGAATCGGATTGTATAGTTTAATTGACACCATGAGTGTCACGTTCAAAATTCATGCCGTCAGGGGGGTGCCGCGTCCGCGCGCGATGCTGACCCTCATCAAGCCGATAACATGGTTTCCGCCGATCTGGGCCTACCTGTGTGGCGTGGTTGCCTCGGGCGTTCCCTTGTCCGAGGCGCCGTGGCTGGTGCTCATCGGGATGGTTCTGGCCGGCCCCGTGGTCTGCGGCATGAGCCAGGCGGCCAATGACTGGTGCGACCGCCATGTCGATGCCATCAACGAGCCAGATCGTCCGATCCCGTCGGGTGCCATTCCGGGCCGCTGGGGCCTATGGATCGCACTGATGATGAGCGCGCTGGCGCTGGTTCTGGGGGCCACGCTTGGGCCTTGGGGATTCGGCGCGACGGTTTTCGGCGTGCTGGCCGCATGGGCGTATTCCGCCGAACCCGTCCGCCTGAAGAAATCCGGCATCTGGGGCCCGGCGCTGGTGGGATTGTGCTATGAAGGGTTGCCGTGGTTCACGGGGACTGCCGTCCTGGCGGACGGCGCGCCGTCTTGGCCCGTCATCACGCTGGCGCTGCTTTACGCCATAGGCGCACACGGGATCATGACCCTCAACGATTTCAAGGCGCTGGAAGGCGATCGGCAGACCGGCGTCAATTCGCTGCCCGTCACGCTTGGCCCCGAACGCGCGGCGCGTGTCGCGTGCTGGGTCATGGCGCTGCCGCAGGTGGCGGTTGTGGCGCTGCTGGTGTCGTGGGACCGCCCATGGCATGCCTTGGCCATCGCCGCGCTGATCGGTGCGCAGATCTGGGCGATGCGCGTGCTGCTGTCGGACCCCAAGGGGCGCGCGCCGTGGTACAATGCGACCGGCGTCACGCTGTATATCAGCGGGATGATGGTTTCCGCCTTTGCGGTCCGCACTGTCGGAGGCTTCTGATGACGCTGGGCTGGCTCTCTATCGCACGGCTGGGCGTGGTGCAGATGGCGCTCGGGGCGATCGTGGTGCTGACCACCTCGACGCTCAACCGCCTGATGGTGGTTGAGCTTGCGCTGCCGGCGGTTCTGCCGGGCCTGCTGGTGGCGTTGCATTACGGCATCCAGATCACGCGGCCCAACTGGGGGTTCCTGTCGGATGCGGGCGGACACCGCACGCGCTGGATCATCGGCGGCATGGTCGTGCTCGCGCTCGGTGCGCTTGGCGCGACCGTCGGCGTGATCCTGTTCGAGACCAGCTTTGCCGCCGGTCTGGCGCTGTCCGTCCTTGCCTATGCGCTGATCGGATTGGGCGTCGGGGCCTCGGGCACGTCGCTGCTTGCGCTTCTGGCGACCGCGACCGAGCCGCGCCGCCGCGCCGCCGCCGCCACCATCACCTGGCTGATGATGATCTTCGGCATTGCCGTCACCGCCGGGTTGGTTGGCGCATTCCTGGACCCCTATACGCCGATGCTGCTGCTGAGGATCGTTGGCGTCGTCACCGGGGCGGCGATCCTTGCCACGATCCTCGCCGTCTGGGGGATCGAGGCGCGCGTTCAGGCCAGCCGTCGCCCGCCCGACACGACCAGTTTCCTCGACGGGATGCGCGAGATCTGGGCCGAGCCTGCCGCGCGCAATTTCTCGGTCTTCGTGTTTCTGTCGATGACAGCCTATTTCATGCAGGAGCTGATCCTCGAACCCTATGCGGGCCTGGTCTTCGGTTTCACACCGGGTCAGACCACAACCCTTAGCGGGGCGCAGAATGGCGGGGTGTTCTTCGGCATGCTGACCGTGGGCATCATGGGCACGGGCCTTGGCCTTGGCAGCTTGCGCGCGTGGGTCGTCGCGGGATGTCTGGGATCTGCGGGCAGCCTCGCGCTGATCACTCTGCTGGGTGGTGCGGGTCTTGCGGTTGCCTTGATGCCGGCGGTGGTCAGCCTGGGGTTTTTCAACGGCATGTTTGCCGTGGCCGCCATCGGCTCGATGATGGCGCTGGCGGGGCAGGGACGTGGCGCGCGCGAGGGCACGCGCATGGGCGTCTGGGGCGCGGCACAGGCCATCGCGGCGGGATTCGGCGGTCTGATCGGGGCCGCGGCCGTCGATGTCATGCGGCTATTGCTTGCCAGCGATGCACAGGCCTTCGGCGCGGTTTTCCTTGCCGAGGCGACGCTTTTCATCCTCGCGGCGCTGATGGCGCTGCGGGTCATCGAACACACCGGTCGCCGGGTGGCGGCCACCGTTCCGGGAGATTGAGCCATGTATGATGCTGTTGTCGTGGGCGGGGGCCCGTCGGGGGCCACGGCCGCCGAGGATCTCGCGCGATCCGGCCACACTGTCGCGCTGCTGGATCGCTCGGGGCGGATCAAGCCCTGTGGTGGGGCGATCCCGCCGCGCCTGATCGCGGATTTCGACATTCCCGACGATCAGATCGTGGCCAAGATCTCGACCGCGCGGATGATCTCGCCGACGGGGCGCAAGGTCGATATCCCAATCGAGAACGGCTTTGTCGGCATGGTGGACCGCGAACATTTCGACGCGTTCCTGCGCAAGCGCGCGGGCGATGCGGGGGCCACACGGATCACCGGCACCTTCCAGCGGATAGAGCGTGACGACGCGGGCACGCATGTGGTCTACCGCGATCGAGACAGCGGCACCGATCACCGACTGACCACGAAACTCGTGATCGGGGCGGACGGCGCGCGCTCGAACGTCGCCCGTGCCGAGGTGCCGGGCGGTGACACGATCCCGTACGTCATCGCCTATCACGAGATCATCGAGGCGCCGGGCAAGGTCGGCGCGTATGATCCCGCCCGCTGCGACGTGATCTATGACGGGCGCATTTCGCCCGATTTCTACGGCTGGGTGTTTCCGCACGGCAAATCGGCCAGCGTCGGGATGGGGTCGATGGTGCGTGATGTCGATCTGAAAAAGGCGACCGCCGATCTGCGCGCCGCCAGTGGGCTGACCGATTGCCCGACCATCCGCCGCGAGGGCGCGCCCATTCCGCTCAAGCCGCTGGACCGATGGGATAACGGCCATGACGTGGTGCTGGCCGGCGACGCCGCCGGTGTCGTCGCGCCGAGCTCGGGCGAGGGGATCTATTATGCCATGGTCGGAGGCCGCGTGGCGGCGACGGCGGCCGCGGCCTGTCTGGCCTCGGGCCGGATCAAGGATCTGCGTCTGGCGCGCAAGCTGTTCATGTCCGAGCACAAGACGGTGTTCCGCGTGCTTAGCTCGATGCAGAACGCCTATTACAGGTCCGACGAGCGGCGCGAGCGCTTCGTGTCGCTGTGCCATGATATCGATGTGCAGCGCCTGACCTTCGAGGCCTACATGAACAAACGCCTTGTCCGCGCGCGTCCGATGGCACATCTGAAAATTGGGCTGAAAAACATCGCCCATCTGACGGGGCTGATCTCGGCGGCGCGTGTATGACGGGCACAGGAACGATTCCGGCCTGGGACAACGGTGTCCTGACCCCGGTCGAAAAGGTCGAGGTGCACAGGCGCGGATTGCGTCACAAGGCGGTGTCGGTCTTCGTGATGCATGATGACGCTGTCCTTTTGCAACGCCGCGCCCTGGGCAAGTATCACACCCCCGGTCTCTGGGCGAACACGTGCTGCACGCATCCGCATTGGAATGAACCGCCCGAGATCTGCGCGCACCGCCGCTTGCGCGAAGAGTTGGGGATCGAGGGGCTGACCCTCGCGCATCGCAATCAGGTGGAATATCGCGCCGATGTGGGGGACGGGCTGGTCGAGCATGAACTGGTGGACATCTTCATCGCCCGCGTTCCCCGCCGTGTTGCCGTTCATCCGAACCCCGAGGAGGTCATGGAGGTCGACTGGACACCGATGCCGGATCTGGTCGCGAAAACCCGGTCCCATCCCGAACGCTTCACGCCGTGGCTGCGTATCTACCTCGAGCGGCATTCTGAACAGATTTTCGTCTGACGGCGGGGGCGCCCGCGCGTGATCCCCGCCCAAGGTCGTTAGTCCGGGGCGGTTGACGTTGCAGGGCGTCATCCTGCGAGATTGACACCTGTCTTGCGGTGACCGGCCACACGGGGCCTTGCCCGCATCATCGGCCCGCAGAGATATCGAGGATCGTGCCGCTGACGTACGAGGCCGCGTCCGACAGCAGCCATGCGACGGCCGCGGCGACCTCGTCGGCGCGTCCGATGCGGCCGAGCGGCACATCGGCCGCCTTGGTTGCAAGGCGGTCGGCCAGCCCCGCAGCCGCGTGTATCTCGGTGTCGATCAGGCCGGGCGCAACTGCGTTCACGCGAATGCCGTCGCCGCCAAGCTCCTTCGCGAGACCGACCGTCATCGAATTGACGGCCCCTTTCGAGGCCGCGTACTGGATCCATTCATTGCCCCCGCCAAGCGCCGCGGCGCGGCTTGACATCAGGACCATCGCGCCGCCGGCCCCGCCATGCCTTGTCGACATGACCCGCGTCGCGGCCTGCACCGTCAGGACCGTACCGGTCACGTTGACGTCGAGTACGCGGCGCAGGTCGGCAGGTGCGAGGTCTTCCAGCCGCGTCGACGGCCCGGTGATGCCGGCATTGGCAAAGACGCCGGTCGGCACACCGAAGCGTTCGCGACACACCTCGAAAAGGGTGGTTGCCGCCGCGTCGTCGGCCACGTCTCCTTGCACGCCGAGGGCCGTGCCGCCCGCCGCGTGCACACGATCCGTCAGCGCCTGCGCCGCCTCCGAACTGGACGCATAGGAAAACACGACGGGTCGCCCCGCCTGCGCGAGCGCGAGGACAGTCGCGGCGCCGATGCCGCGGCTGCCCCCCGTGACCACCACGGGACCGGTTTCAGAATGCGACATTGTTGCCGCCCTTCAGGTCCAGCATCTCGCGCGCCTCGTCCGGCGTCGCGACCTCGAGGCTGAGACCCGCCAGAAGCTCGCGCGCCTTGCGGACCTGATCGGCGTTGCTTTCGGCGAGCTTGCCGGGCGAGATCCAGATCGAATCCTCCAGCCCGACCCGCACGTTGCCGCCCTGCGCCGCCGCCTGCGCGGCGACCGGCATCTGGTTGCGTCCGGCGCCCAGCACGGACCATACATAGGCATCCCCAAAAAGACGGTCGGCGGTCCGCTTCATGTGGGCCACATCCTCGGGATGGGCGCCGATCCCGCCCAGCAGGCCGAACACCGTCTGCACAAGGAACGGCGCCTCGACTAGACCGCGATCCACGAAATGCGCAAGGTTGTAGAGATGGCTGGTATCGTAGCACTCGAATTCGAACCGGGTGCCGTTGTCGGTGCCGGTCCGCAAGATATGCTCGATGTCCTTGAAGGTGTTCTTGAACACCAGATCCCGACTGTTTTCCAGGTGCTGGCGCTCCCAGTCGTGCTTGAACTCCTTGAAGCGGTCCAGCATCGGGAAAAGCCCGAAATTCATCGACCCCATGTTGAGCGAGGCGACCTCGGGCTTGAGTTCCGCGGCCGGGCGCATGCGTTCCTCGACACTCATGTGGGGGCTGCCGCCGGTCGTCAGGTTCAGAACCGCCCCGGTCGCCTGCTTGAGCTGCGGCAGGAACGCGCGGAACGCGTCGGGGTCCTGCGTGGGCCGCCCGGTTTCGGGGTCGCGCGCATGCAGGTGCAGGATCGTTGCGCCGGCCTCGGCGGCGGCGAGGCTGTCGGTGGTGATCTGTTCGGGTGTCACCGGCAGGTGCGGCGACATCGAGGGGGTGTGAATCGCACCGGTGACGGCGCAGCTTATGATGACCTTGCGGGTGGGTTTGGGCATGATCGACCTCCTGTCAGTCAGATTTCGGGGTATTGGCGCGCAGATGCTTCATCATCTCCACAAGCCGGCTGTCGCGCTCTGCCTGCGCGTGGGGGATCCGGTCGAGCGGCAGGCGGTCGCGTCTCGACGCCTCGACCGCATCCAGCGTTTCGCCGGTCCAGTCCGCGGGGTCACGCTGCGTTTCGGCGATTTTCGCGTACATCTGGCCATAGCGGGCGACATAATCCCGCACACCTCCGGGCGCGTTCAGGTCGATCGTCTCGAACGGGCCCAGAAGCGCCCAGCGGGGCGCCAGCCCGTCGCGAAGGCCGGTATCCACGTCCTCGGGCGTGGCGATCCCATCCGCGACAAGGCGGAACGCCTCTTGCAGCAGAGCGCCTTGCAGCCGGTTCATGATGAAGCCGTCGATCTCGCGCCGCATGCGGATGGGCTTCTGGCCGATCCGCTCCATGATCCCGGCGCATCGGTCCACCGCGTCGGGGCTTGTCCATGGGGCCGGCACGATCTCCACGGCGGGGATCAGGCTGGGCGGATTGATCGGATGGGCAACAAGGCACCGGTCCCGCCCCGCAAGGTGCTCGGTAAACGCGGACGGCAAAAGCGCCGAGGTCGAACTGGCGAGAATGGCGTCACGCGGCGCGCGCGCGTCGAGGTCGGAAAAGACCGCCTTCTTGATCTCCAGCTTTTCGGGCACGTTCTCCTGCACGTGAACAGCCCCGTCGAGCGCCTCGTCCAGATCGGCCGCGAGATGGACGCGGCCGGTGATGCTGTCGGCCGTTTGCCCGTCGAGCATCCCGGCCGTTTCCAGTTCACGCGCCAGCCGCGCCAGCATCCCTTTCGCCTGCCGGGCCGCGTCGGCGTTCTGATCGAACAACGTCACATTGCAGCCGCCGCGTGCAAAGGCCACGGCCCAGCCGCACCCGATAAGACCGCTGCCGATGATCGCCGTCTTCATCTGGTCAGTCATCACAGTGTCTCCACCCCGGCGCAGACGCTCAGCGCCTGTCCGGTTATGTTCGCGCCGCCCGGCGTATTCAGGAACAGGCACATCGCGGCAATGTCATGCGGGCTGACCATCCGGCGCAGCGCCACCTTTTGAAGATTGCGTTCGCGCATCTCGTCGTAGGAAAGGCCAAGACGTTCGGCGCGTGCCGTGATGACTCGATCGATCCGCGGGCCTTCGACGATGCCGGGCAGGATGGCATTGGCCCGCACACCCTGCGGCCCGAGTTCGGAAGCAAGACTTTTCGCAAGACCGATGACGCCCCATTTCGACGCGGCATAGGGGGTCCGGTAGGCAAACGGCAGTCGCCCCGCGACCGAGGCGATGGCGATGAAGCTGCCCTTGCTGGCGATCAGGTCGTCCGCCGCGAAGCGGGCCGCGAGATAGGCCCCGCGCAGATTGATGTCGAGCGCCCGATCCCAGTCCTCGGCGGCGATGTCGCCGATCGTGGCGGTCGGCCCCTCGATCCCGGCATTCGCCACGACGACATCCAGACCGCCAAGCTGCGCGCGCGCATCGGCGACAAGCTGGCGGGTGGCGTCCTCGTCCGCCGCGTCGGCGACCGTCCCGGTGATCCGGTCCGTGCAGGCCGCGGCCACGGCGTCGGCATTCACGTCCGAGATATGCACCCTGGCGCCCGCGGCGGCAAAATCGTCGGCGATCGCCTTGCCGATGCCGGCGGCCCCTGCCGTGATCAGGACGCGCAGTCCCGGCGATGGTGTGAGGGCGGAGGGTGCTGTCATGGTCGTCATACCTCTTTTACTGTTGATTGGGTCCGGTCACGGCCGAGAAAGGCGCGAATGTCCTTCGCGGCGGTCGTGATGTCATCGATGATGGCTGTGCGCACCGCCGCGTCGTCGCCGGCCTCGAGGGCCGCCATGATCTGATCGTGGAACCTCTGAGAGGTGGACATGTGCGCGCGATCCGGCACGCTGATGCGGATCGACGGGCCGACCATCAGCCAGAGACGCTCGATCATCCCGACCAGAAGCGGCCAGCCCGACACCCTGTAGATCGCCGCGTGAAAGGCGGCATTGGCCTTGAGGTACCAATCGACGTCACCGCTGGCGGCGGCGGCGGTGAGGTCGTCGTTGAGGGCACGGATGCCGCCAAGATCCACGGCGCGCATCTCGGCGCAGGCGCGCGCGGCGGCCATGCCTTCCAGTTCGAGACGTATTGCCGTGATCTCGTCAAAATCTTCCGGGCGCAGCACCCGAAGGCGGAGCGTTCGGCTTGACGTGTTTTCCAGGACGCCTTCGGTGGTCAGGCGGGTCAGCGCCTCGCGGACGGGCATCGCGCTGACGCCCAATTGCTCTGCGAGGCCACGGCTGGACAGCACCTCGCCCGGTCTGAAGGCCCCGCACTTGATCGCGTCGCGCAGGTTTTCATAGACTTGCTGTTGCAGGCTGTCCCGTCGGAGATTGCCGCCAGTCAACGTTGGATGAGATACGGAAACGTCTTGCATATCGGATTTCGTTCGTTATCGTTGATCTGAGATCGCAGATTGCAGTTCGGATCGACAGAAGTCAAGTCAACCCCTGCACCGGCGATCGCAACCCGCCCGGCATGTCCGGGCCGCACGAAGGGAGGAGCAAAATGAAACTCAAGGCAACACTGATGGCCGCGGCTGCCGTGGTCGCCACAGGTCCGGCGCATGCGCAGACGCTGGATGTGGCAAGCACGTTTCCAAAGAACCTGGCGTTTCTGGGGGAGGGGGCCGAGGTTCTGGCCAAGAACATCGAGACGGCCACCGGCGGCGACGTCAAGCTGGAGGTGCACGGTGCCGGCGATCTGGTTCCGGCGCTCGAAGTGCTCAACCAGGTCAGCACCGGCGCGATCCCGGCGGGCTGGGATTATGTCGGGTACTGGGGCGGCACGATCCCGGTCGCGTCGCTGGCGGGCTCGATGCCCTTCGGTCCCGGACCCGACCTCTTTGTCGGCTGGATGTGGGAAGGGGGCGGCATGGAGATCGTCCAGAAGGCCTATGACGAGGTCAACGTCAAGATGCTGCCCTGCCACGTCACGGCCCCCGAGCCGGGTGGCTGGTTCAACAAGGAAATCAACAGCGTCGAGGATCTTCAGGGACTGAACATGCGGATTTCCGGCATGGGCGGGCAGGTCCTGAACAAGCTGGGCGCATCCACGCAGCTCATTCCCGGTGGTGAACTTTATGTCGCGTTGGAACGTGGGCGCATCGATGCGACGGAATTCTCGCTTCCGGTCGTCGACAAGGCGCTCGGCTTTGCCGAGATCGCCAAGTACTACTACTTCCCCGGCTGGCATCAGCCCGCAAGCTGGAACTCGCTGATCATCAACATGGATGTCTGGGAAGGCTTTGACCAGCAAACCCGTGACCAGATCATGGTGGCCTGCGAGGCGACGGTGAACTGGTCGCTGGCAGCGGCGCCAGAGCCGCAGGGTGCAATCATCGAGGAATTCCGCGCGCAGGGTGTCGAAACCAAGCGCTTCCCCGACGAGGTGCTTCAGGCCCTGCGCGAAGCCTCTGTGGAGGTTCTCGAAGAGCAGGCCGCCGAGGATGAAATCTTCGCCGAAGCCTATGAGTCGATCCAGAACTATCTCGCCAAGGCCGAGATATGGACATCGCTTCAGGAAATCCCGGATGCGGCGGAGTGACGGATAAATGACCGAACGTTCCATTCTGGAGCGGGTCGGCCATGCGCTTGTCGAGGCAAGCGCATGGCCCGGCCGTGTCGCGGCCTGGCTGCTCCTGCCGATGATGGCACTGGTCCTGCTTGCGGTTGTTGGATCGCTTTTGGGCGTGGGCCAGATCGCCAGCTGGGAGACCGATCTGCCGCTCTTCGGCTCTGATCTCACGCTGACGGCGCTTGCCGAACTGCAATGGCATCTTCAGGCGATCATCGTGATGCTGGGCATGTCCTACGCGCTGGCCCGCAACGCGCATGTTCAGGTCGACATGATCTCCGAAAAATTCTCGCCGCGTGGGATGGCTTTGGTCAACCTTGTCGGTGACCTGCTGTTTCTGCTGCCGTTCTGCGCGATCATCGGCTGGCTTAGCCTTGATTACGTCTCCTACTCGTTCGCGACCGGAGAGCGCTCGGATTACGGCGGTCTCGACGACAGGTATCTCGTGAAAGCGATCCTTCCGATCGGTTTCGCCGTGCTCGCGCTGACAGGGGTCGGGCGCGTCCTGGTTCACCTGAGCATACTGTTCACCGGCGGAGGCCGCTCACATGGTTGAATACATCCTGCCGCTTTCGATGGTCCTGGCGCTGATCCTCGGGATCATGTCCGGCTATCCGGTCGCGCTGGTCCTGGCCGGGGTGGGCATCCTTTTTACTTTCATCGGCGATGTGCCGCTGGTCTTTCTCAACACGATCTCGTCGCGGATCTTCACCGGCAATCTCACGAACTGGTTGTTGCTGGCGGTGCCGCTTTTCGTGTTCATGGGGCTGATGCTGGAGAAATCCAACATCGCCAAGAACCTGCTTTTGTCGCTGGAACGGCTGTTCGCCCAACGTCCGGGCGGACTGGCGCTGTCGGTGACGATCGTGGGCGTGGTGATGGCCGCAAGCACCGGGATCATCGGGGCATCCGTGGTGATGCTGGGGCTGATGGCGCTGCCGGTCATGCTCAAGCAGAAATATTCCATGCGGCTTGCCGCCGGGACGATCTGTTCCGCGGGCACCCTTGGCATTCTCATTCCACCGTCGATCATGCTGGTGCTCGTTGGCGACATTCTCCAGATTTCGATCGGCGATCTGTTCATGGGGGCGGTGATCCCCGGTCTGATCCTTGGCGGGCTTTACGCGGTCTACATCCTCGTCGTCGCCCATCTGAATCCATCGGTTGCGCCACCGAGCCCCGTTCAGGAAAAGGTGTCGACGGTCGAGGCGATCGGCGTTCTGGTCAAGCACCTTGTCGCGCCGGTCATCCTCATCCTCAGCGTGCTTGGGTCCATCGTGGCCGGGGTGGCCACCCCGACAGAGGCCGCCGCGATCGGCGCACTCGGTGCGACGGCCCTTGCCGCCGTCATGAGCCAGTTGACGTGGAAAAACCTCGTGGATTGCGTTCAGGAGACGGCATTGACCACCGCGATGATCCTGACCGTGGCCATCGGCGCGACGGTGTTCAGCGGGATCTTCAAACGGGTGGGCGGCGATACCATGATCGAGGATGCGGTCATGGCCATCGCGTCGGGTCCGTACCAGACGCTGTTCCTGATCATGGCGCTGATCTTTGTCCTCGGCTTCTTTCTGGAATGGATCGAGATCAGCTTCGTTGTGTTGCCGCTGTTCGCGCCGATCATCGCCGGGCAGGATTTCGGGCTGGGCACCTCGGGGGTCACGCTGACATGGTTCGCGGTTCTGGTCGCGGTCAACCTGCAGACGTCGTTCCTGACGCCGCCCTTCGGGTATGCGCTGTTCTACCTGCGGGGCATCGCGCCGCCGGAAGTGGGCATTCGCGACATCTATGCAGGCATCATTCCGTTCGTCCTGATCCAGTTGTTCGGATTGGGGTTGTGCATCCTGTTCCCGTCGCTGGTCCTGTGGTTGCCGGAGGTGCTGGCGAAGTGAGGATGACGGCATGAGCCAACTGTTCGACCTGGCGGGCAAGCGCGTGGTGGTTACCGGCGGGACAAGCGGCATCGGCCTTGCCGCGGCGCGCGCGTTTCTCGAGGCCGGCGCGCGCGTCGTGCTCAACGGGCGCTCGGCCGAGCGGGGGCAGACCGCGCTTGGCGCGCTAGAAGGGCTGGGACAGGCCTGGTTCGTGCCGGGCGACACTGCGGACGAGGCGGCTGCGAAAACGCTTGTCGACACCGCCGAGGCGCATATGGGGGGCGTCGACGTGCTCGTCTGTGCGGCGGGGATCAACCGGCGCGGCGCCCCTCAGGATCTGACCCTGGACGACTGGGATGCGGTGCTGGACACAAGCCTCAAAGGGACGTTCGTGACCGCCCGCGCCGCCTACCCGGCACTGCGCGGATCGGGGGACGGACGGATCGTGACACTGGGGTCGATGATGTCGGTCCTCGCGAACGAGGCCACGGCGCCCTACGCCGCGGCCAAGGGCGGGGTCGTGCAGTTGACACGCAGCCTTGCCGTGGCCTGGGCCGAGGACGGCATTCGCGCGAACTGCATCCTTCCGGGCTGGGTGGACACGCCGCTCACGCGCCAGGCCCGAAAGGATATTCCCGACCTTGACCGCCGGGTTTGCGAACGGACGCCGGTGGGCCGATGGGCCACCCCCGACGAGATCGCCGGCGCGATCCTGTTTCTTGCGACCCCGGCGTCGCGGTTCATGACCGGAACGGCCATTCCGGTCGATGGCGGGTATGTCATGCGGGCGTGACCCGCTGCCAGTGAAAAGGAAAGCGAGAAGAGATGACCGAGCGCACGTCGAGACTGTCCGGATTTGCAACCCTGAGCCGGCAAGAGAGGCTTGCCGTCCTGAACGATTGGCTGGCCGACGACACCGGCGGTTCGGGCGACGTGCAAGAAATCGGCACCTTGCCCGGCGAACTGGTGGAGCGGATGGTCGAGAATGCCATCGGCACCATGCCTGTCCCCCTTGGTGTGGCCACGAACATGATCGTGGATGACAGGGATGTCCTTGTCCCCATGGCGACCGAGGAAAGCTCGGTCATCGCCGCGGTGTGCAATTCGGCCAAGCGCTGCCGTTCCACCGGCGGCTTTCGCACGTCCTACGCGGGGTCGCTGACCATCGCACAGGTGCAGATACTCGACGTCGCGGATCCGAACCGGGCGCGGCTTGAAATCCTGCGCCGGATGGAGGACATCCGCGAGATCTGCGACAAGGTCGATCCGATGCTCGTCGAACTTGGCGGCGGGTTGCGCGATGTCGAGGTGCGGCTGCTGCAAGGGCGGCGCGGTACCATGGTCGTGGTCCATCTGATCGTCGATACCCGCGATGCCATGGGGGCCAATGCGGTCAATACCATGGCCGAGCGGATCGCCCCGGTACTGGCCGACTGGACGGGCGGCCGGGCGTTGCTGCGAATCCTGTCAAACCTTGCCGACCGGCGCCTGACACGCGCCGAGGCGATCTGGCCCGCCAACGAGATCGGCGGCGCAGCCGTCGTCGACACGATGCTGGAGGCGGCCGATTTCGCGGAGATCGACCCGTACCGCGCCGCGACGCACAACAAGGGGATCATGAACGGCGTCTCGGCCGTGGTGCTCGCCACCGGAAACGACACCCGCGCCATCGAGGCGGGCGCGCATGCCTATGCTGCGCAAAGCGGCCAGTACGGCCCCCTCACGCGGTGGGAAAAGACCGCAAATGGTGATCTCGCGGGGTCAATTGAAATTCCGCTGTCGCTCGGGATCGTGGGCGGGGCCACGCGCATCCATCCCGTCGCGCAACTGGCGCTCCGGATCATGGGGGCCGATACGGCCGAGACGTTGTCGCGCATGGTCGCATCCGTCGGCTTGGCGCAGAATTTCGGGGCCGTGCGGGCGCTGGCGACCGACGGTATCCAGAAAGGCCACATGGCGCTGCACGCGCAGAACATCGCGATAACGGCCGGCGCCGAGGGCGACGAGATCGTGACCGTGGCCGACGCCATGAAGGCGCGCGGCGAAATCAACGAACGCATGGCGAAACAGCTTCTCGCGGAGATGCGGGCGTGACGATCGCGGCCATCAGGACCACGACAGGATGAAATACGCGCCGATCGACACAACGACGCACATGCGCCGCCTGACGGTCGAGGACGCCGACTGGGCCGACCTGTCGACCAAGGATGCCAAGCGACTGGCGACGCTGGTGATCACCGCGCGCCGGTTCGAGGAGAAGATCCTGTTCCTCGACAAGCGCGGGCTGGTTCACGGACCGGCCCATTCCAGCCTGGGGCAGGAGGCAGGCGCGGCGGGCTGTCTCGCGGCGCTGCCGCTGAATACGATGATGAACGGCTCGCACCGTGCGCATCACCAGGTCGTCGCCAAGGCGGTGAACGCGCTTTACACGGACAATTTCGATCCGTCGGCCGGCTCTCGGCTGCGCGACGAGATGCGTGCCGAGATACGCATGATGATGCACGAGATCCTTGGGCTGCAGGACGGCTGGACCGGTGGGCGCGGCGGCTCGATGCACCTGCGCCGCGAGGCTCTTGGCGTGATGGGCACCAATGCCATCGTCGCCGGCGGCCTGCCGATCGCCTGCGGCCATGCCTTTGCCGAAAAGGCCCGTGGCGGGGACCGGCTGACGGTGTCGTTCTTCGGTGATGGCGCGATCCATCAGGGCACCACGCACGAGGCCATGCACCTCGCCGCGCTCTACCGGCTGCCGATGCTGTTCTTTTGTGAAAACAACGGCTACGCGGTGTCGACCAGTGTCGAACAATCCACCTATGAGACCAACCTCAACACGCGCCCCCTCGCGCATGGCATCGAAAGCCTGCATGTCGACGGCATGGACCCGCTGGCGGTCTGGCTGGCCACCCGCTGGGCCGAGGATCACATCCGGACCAAGGGCGGCCCCGCCTTCGTGCAGGCCGATGTCTATCGCTATTATCATCAGTCCTCGCCCATTCCCGGCAGCGCCTTCGGCTATCGCAGCAAGGAGGAAGAGGATGCCTGGCGCGCACGGTCGCCGTGGGAATATCTCTGCGAGCGGCTGACCGCGCATGGCACTGTCAGCCAGCAAGAGCTTGACGCCATCGACGCCGCCGTGTCCGAGGCCATGGACCACGCCGCCCAAAGTTGCACCGAGGGCAAGGGGTCGGGGATGCACATCCCCGAGGCCCTCTGGCCCGTGCCTGCAACCGTCGACGATCACCTCGTTTCCGACATGTCCGAGTTTGCGGGGCAACGCGCCGCAGAGCCCGAGGATTTCGCCCCCGGTGACATGCGCGAGATGTCCTTCATCGAGGCGATCCCGGCAACCATGGGCGCGGCGATGGCGCAAGACCCCAATGTCGTGCTGTTCGGCGAGGACGTGGCCAACATGGGCGGGGGCACGGTGGGCGCAACGCGCGGACTGTCGCGTTTTTTCGGGACGCAGATCATCAACACCCCGATCACCGAGAACGGATTTTGCGGTCTTGCCGTCGGCGCGGCCATGTCCGGGATGCGCCCCATCGTCGAACTGATGTACAGCGACTTTTTTCTGGTCGCCGCCGATCAGCTTTTCAACCAGGCCGGCAAGATCCGTCACCTGTTCAACGGCACGGCGCAGGTGCCGCTTGTCCTGCGCTGCCGCCTTCCGGGGCTCGAAGGCTACGGCTCGCAGCACTCGATGGACCCGACCAGCGTGTTCTCGCTGTTTCCGGGCTGGCATATTCTGGCGCCGTCCAACGCGTTCGACTATGTGGGCCTGATGAATGCGGCGCTGCGCTGCAACGACCCGGTGCTGGTGATAGAGCCACAGGCGCTACATGGCCGCAAATGCCCGGTGCCCGCCGATCTCGATTACCATATCCCGATCGGCCGCGCCCGGCGCGTGTCCGAGGGACGCGATCTCACCTTGCTGGCCTCGCTCGGGATGGCGGACCCTTGCGCCGATCTGGCGACGCGAATGGGCCTTTCGGCGGATGTCATCGACCTGCGCAGCCTGTCGCAGCGCGACGTGGATTACGACCTGATCGGGCAGTCGGTGCGCAAGACCGGGCGCGTCGCGGTGATCGAGCAGACCACGCGCGGCGCAAGTTTCGGGGCCTTCCTCGTGGACGAGATCCAGCGCCGTTTCTTCGACCACCTCGACCAGCCCGTCAAACGTGTCACCGGCGGATGGGCCCCGCCTACTGTCTCGCGGGTGCTGGAGCGTGCCGCGCTGGCCGGCGAGGCCGAGATCGAGGCGGCCCTGCAAGAGATGGTGCGCGACAGTGCCCTGCGACGGCCCAGCCATGGAAACGGGGTGCGGTCATGCTGAACCTTGACGGCAAAACCGTTCTTGTCACCGGCGCGGCGGGCGGGATCGGCGCGGAAACCGCGCGCATCCTTGCCGGGCTTGGCGCGCGGCTCGTGCTGTGTGATCGCGCCGATTGCACGTCGCTGGCCGCCGAATTGCGCGCGGACGGGGCCGAGACCGTCACCGATACCTTCGATATCCGCGACCGCCATCGCGCGGAACGGTTCGTGACGGACCTGCCATGTCTTGATGCGGTGGTCGCCAATGCCGGGTACTGCCCGTGGGACGACTGGCACGATCCGGACTGGGACGCCGCGTTCGTCGACGTGGTCGATATCAATCTTCGGGGGGTGATCAACATCCTTCGTCCCGCCCTCGACCGGATGATGGCGCAGGGGCACGGCAAGGCTGTCCTCGTCGCGTCCGTGGCCGGACGCATGGGCGGGCTGCAAGCCAGCCCGCATTACGTGGCCGCGAAGGGCGGTGTCATCTCGATGACGAAATGGATGGCGGCGCGGGCCGCACCGCACGGGGTGAACGTGAACGCCGTCGCCCCCGGCGCGACAGAGACGGCGATGGTTGCGGGGTCCGGGATAGACGCCGGTGCTATTCCTCTGGGGCGTCTGGCCGCCCCGGCCGAGATTGCCCGGCCCATCGTTTTCCTGTGCTCGGACGCGGCAAGCTACATGTCCGGCGCGACCCTCGACGTCAACGGCGGCGTCTACGCCGCGTGACGGCACCCGGCAACGCGGTCGCATGGTGGTTTGCGCCCCGGGGCCCCCGCACCCGTCGGGATCCGAACGAAGGCTGGACGCGCTCATGCACCGTCGATATGCCATTCATCATGGACCAACGCCTTGGGGTCCCACGCGAAAGGAGTTTTCATGCCGCTCGTCCAGCTTGTCTATGCCTCCCGTCCGTTCGGTTTCGATCAGGCCACGCTGTCGAACCTTCTGCTCGACTCGCGCCGCGCAAACGTGCGCGACAACATCACCGGCGCGCTGATCGCGCGGCACGATCTTTACCTGCAGCTTCTGGAAGGGCCGGATCAAAAGGTCGAGGCCGTGTATCGGCGCATCCTTGACGACGACCGGCATGTCGAGGTCACGAAGCTTGTCGACAGGCGGATAGAGACGCGGCTTTTTCCCGGCTGGGCGATGCGCGACGACCCCGCCGACAGCTGGGTCTGGACCATCGAGGAAGTGCGCGACGGTGCGATAGAGCGCACCAACGAGGACGAAGTGCTTGGATTTTTCAAGCGTCTGGCCGATCAGGGCGTGGTGCCCCCGCGCGAGGTCTGACCGGCCGCGACATCTCGCGTGGCGCATACGGGCGGGACAGGGTAACGGTGTAGGTAGGCTGGGCTGCCACGTGGCAGGTCGCGCAACGTATCTCGCCCTCATCTGCCCGCCGACATGTGCCGGTCCAGATCTGCCCCGGATCAGGCGGAGGCGGGAACCCATCCCGGGCGCATATCGCGCCCAAGACGGGTTATCAGGCACCCAAGGCATGCGTACCCTACGGTACAGCCTGAACACCGGTGGCGTGCCGTCAATGCGCCGGGGTCACAACAGCGCGAGCAGGCGTTTTGCGGCCTCTTCCGACGAGGCGGGGTTCTGACCGGTCACAAGTGTGCCGTCAGTCACAACGAAAGACGCCCAGTCGTCGCCTTTCTGGTACGCCGCCCCGTTGGAGGTCAGCATGTCCTCGACGAGGAACGGCACGACCCCTGTCAGGCCAACGGCCTCCTCCTCGGTATTGGTGAAGCCTGTGACGTTCCTGCCGGCAACCAGGGGTTTGCCATCCGTGCCCTTGGGATGGCGAAAGACCGCGGGGGCATGGCAGACCGCGCCGATCGGGCGATCCTGTGCGGCGAATGCTTCGATCAGGGCTGTGCTGTCGGCGTCCTCGGCCAGATCCCAGAGCGGGCCGTGCCCGCCCGGATAAAAGACCGCGTCAAACTTTGTGGCCGACACGCTGGACAGCGGCACGGTCTGCGCAAGCGTCTGCTGGGCCGCGTCATCGGACCTGAAGCGCCGCGTTGCATCCGTCTGGGCATCCTCGGCGTCGCTGGTGGGATCGACCGGCGGCTGTCCCCCCTTGGGCGAGGCCAGCGTGATGTCGGCGCCGGCGTCGCGGAAAACGTAATAGGGCGCCGCGAATTCCTCCAGCCAGAACCCGGTCCTGTTGCCCGTATCTCCAAGCTGGTCGTGCGATGTCAGTACCATGAGAATTTTCATCAAAGGATCTCCGTAAGTTTGATTTCGGTTTGCCGGCGGGCACTCGGCCGCGCGCGGGTCGGGGGTGTCGCAGGTCGGGTTCGCGTCCTGATCGCATGTGAGGCGACCGGGGCGATACGGCAAGATGCGTCTCGTCCGGTGGGGTGTGTCCGAGCCAAACGCCCGTCAGGACCGGACATCGTCCAACCGTCGTGAGACGGGCACCGGGCGCGGCGACATCGCAGTGTCCGGCACCTCGGACGCGAGATGCGGGCACGATGCGCAGTGCGAGATATCGATATGGGCCTCGCACTCGGCCCCGGTGCGGACAACCTCGCCGTCCGCGGCCGCCACAAGCTTGCGGATGCCACTGTTTTCACACGAAAAGTAAAGATCGGCGGTCCGGACGCCAAGGCGCTCTGCCGCCGCAAGCCCGTCAAGAAACAACGCCCTGCCATAGCCGTGTCCCTGGTAGGCATCCTCGACCGAGATGCCGATCTCGGCATGCCCGTCCGTGCCACGGAAAATTTCCAGAACACCGACGACGCGGCCTTCATCCTCGATCCCCAGCACGATGTCTGGGCTGGCGCGGTCGGCGATCATGCGTATCGCATGATCGGGAAGGCTCGCCATGAAGCGGCGCTGACGCGACTTGCGGCTCAGGGCCGCGTAATGCTTGGCCAGAACACGGCGCCAGTCCGGCAGCTTACCGGCAAGAAGGGTGGGGCGGGGCAGAACATCGGCACAAGACATGAGACTTCACTTCCATTAGGTTCTCCTGTCACCATTAGTTATGCTGCATCGCAGAAATTGCGAGGGGTCGTGCCGCCACGTCATGCCGGCGTCCATTGTGCGGAATACCTCGACGTTTGCCCGGTTGCTGACCTGATACGACCTGTTCCCGGCTTTCGGCGGGGTCCAATCGATTCGCGTTGGACAAGGAGGGTGAGGCATGAAATTCGTTATGTTCTAGGCGTATAATGCGCCGTGTTTCCGGGGTCGGAAAGACAATGCTGTCGAAATTCCTCAAGTCGCTGTTCGTGATTCTGGCGCTGCTGACAGGGTCAATCCTGATCCTGGCGCTTGTCGTGATCGAGGATGCGCCCGCCCTGCAGCCGCGCGGCGCACCCACCCCCGAGGACGTGATGACCGCGCGCGCGTTCGTCAGCGATGTCAAGGCTGCCGCAAGTCCAGGGCAAGGGGACGCGCTACCGCTTGTCACCACCGAGGCAGAGCTTTCAAGCCTCGTGCGTCTCGGCGTGCGGCTTATCCCTGGTTTTCGCGGCGAGGTCGCGGTCGAACCCGGCCGCGTCGAAATTCGTGCCGCGTTGCCCGTGGACCTGCCCGGTGCGACGCAGTGGCTGAACCTGGCGGTAACCGTGCCGGAGTTCGAGACGGGGCTCACGCTGGGGCGTGTGACGCTTGGCCCGGTTGCGATCCCGCCGACGCTCGCGCTCGAGATGGGACGTGTCGGGGCGAATCTGATCCTGGGCGACGGGTTGGGCGACAGGGCGGTACGCGCGGCGTCGCGGATGCATGTTGCGGGCGATACGGTGACGGTTGACCTTGAAATAGACCGGGTCGGAGAGAACGGAATCATCGGCGGCTTGTTCGGGGCGCTGCGCGGCGGCCAGATGCCGCCCGACGCCCTCGTCGACAGCTACCATGTCCGAATCCGCGAAGCGATGGACCGGGGCGATCTGCCGGTCACGGGCAGCTATCTGCCGTATCTCGTCTTCACATTGACCGCGGCGCATCAGGGCGCCAGTTCCCAAGGCGCGTCCGATGCCTTTACCGCCGCGATCTTCGCGCTGACCCGCATCTGCGGCGCGCACGATTTTCACTTGCTTTTCGGTGATGTCGTCAAGGCCGGGTCTGCCGCCGCGCGGGCATGGGACACCGATTGCGGGCGACTGACCCTCAACGACCGGATTGACAGCCGCCGCCATTTCACCACCGCCGCGGCGATCCAGGCGGCAAGCAATCGCAATGTTTCGGTCTCTGTCGGCGAATACAAGGAACTTCGCGATACCCTGAAATCCGGCGGGTTCGATTTCACCGATCTCGCCGCCAACAATTCGGGGATCCGGCTGGCGGATGTGTTCATGGGGACGCCGGCTGATCGCTGGCCCGACCTGATCGCGCGGATCAAGGCAGAGGGTGACGTGATCGTGCCCTATGACGATATTCCGCAGATCATGACGGGCGAGGAGTTCAGCACGCGGTTCGGCGGCATCGACAGCGACAGCTACACCGCGATCCTGAACATGATCGAGACGCGGATCGACGGCCTTGCCCTGCACGCGCCACTCTGACCGCGCGATGTGGGTGCCGGGTGCATGTCATGTTGCCATTGCCCCGCCGCGCCTGATCGTCGATAGTACCTAAGTCCAGAAGATATAAGGGAGACCCGAATGACCGCCATGACGAAGTTTGTGCGCACCCTCGCGACAGGGGCCGTGCTAAGCGTCGGAGTCGCAAGTGCGACGATCGCACAGGATCTGAAATTCTTTACCATCGGCACGGGTGGCACGGCCTACACCTATTATCCCGTGGGCGGTGTGATCGCCAACGCCATCTCCAGGCCGCCCGGCTCGCGCCCCTGCGACGAGGGGGGAAGCTGCGGGGTAGACGGGCTGATCGCCTCTGCCGTGTCCTCGCGCGGGTCGGTCGACAACATCAACGCCATCGTCTCGGGGCTGCGCAACTCGGGCTTTGCGCAATCCGACGTCGCCTACTGGGCCTATACCGGCACTGGCACCATGGAAGGCCAGCCCCCCGCCGAGAATCTGCGCACGATCGCGGCGCTGTTCGAAGAGCATATCCACCTCGTCGCGCGCGCGGATGGAGAGATCGACAGCGTGGCCGATCTGGAAGGCAAGCGCGTGTCGCTGGATGAGCCCGGCTCGGGCACCTATGTTGATGCCGGTCTGATCCTCGAGGCGAACGGTCTTTCTGTCGATGACGTGAGCGCCGAGGCCCTCAAGGGCAACGCAGCCTCCGACGCGCTGCGCAACGGGCGGATCGATGCATTCTTCGTTGTCGCGGGTTACCCGACCGGATCGCTGGTCGAACTGGCCTCGGCCGAGGATATCAAGCTGGTTCCGATTTCCGGCGACGGTGCCGATGCGCTGACCGAGGAATACGGCTTTTTCGCGCAAAGCAATATTCCGGCCGGGACGTATGAGGGCGTCGAGGAAACCGCGACCGTCGCAGTGGGCGCGCAGTGGTTCACCTCGGCCGACGAGGACGAAGAGCTGATCTACCAGATCACCAAGGCGCTGTGGAACGACAACTCGCGCAAGCTGCTGGATGTCGGGCACGCCAAGGGCAAGACGATCACGCCCGATACGGCGCTGAAGGGCCTGGGCGTTCCGCTTCATGCCGGGGCAGAAAGATTCTACCGCGAGGCCGGACTGCTGGAGTGATCCCGACCAGTTCGTGACCCTTGACCCGGCTGCCCGAAGGCGGCCGGGTTTTATCTTGACCAGTTTCCACGTGATTGGACCCGGCCATGTCGCACTCTGACCCAGACCATGAACTGACCCCCGACGACCTGCACGAGATCGAACGCAGGTTCGATCCCGAACTGGCCTTTCGGCCCACGGGCCGGACCATCGGGATGGTCATAAGCATCGCGCTGGTGGCGATGTCGGCATATCATTTCTATGCCTCGGGGTTCGGGCTGGTGCGCGAGCTTTTGCATCGCGGCATTCACCTGTCCTTCGTGCTGGGGCTGGTGTTCCTGCTCTTTTCGTGGCGCAGATCGCTGAGCACCGTGTTGCCGGCCCCGGCATGGCACCGCATCGACGGCGTGCCGATCGTGGATATCCTGCTGACCGTTCTGGCGGTCGCAGCCTCTCTCTACCTGCCGCTCCTGCCGCCCGAGGTGGTGTCGGTCCGGGTCGGAAACCCGTCATCCTTCGATGTCCTCATGGGCACCGCGCTTCTGGTGCTGACGCTGGAGGCGACGCGGCGATCCGTGGGCATCACGCTGCCCGTGATCGCGCTTGTCTTCGTCGCATTCGCGCTGTTCGGGCCGTGGGCGCCCGGCGCGCTGAAGCATGGTGGCGTCGGATGGACCGGGTTGATCAACCATCTCTACATGACGAACCAGGGGATTTACGGCATCGCCATCGGCGTCATGGCGCAATACGTGTTCCTTTTCATCCTTTTCGGCGTGCTGGCCACCCGGATCGGGCTGGGACAATTGTTCATCGATCTTGCGATGGTGGTCGCCGGGCGTTACGCTGGCGGCCCTGCCAAGGTGGCCATCTTTTCGTCCGCGTTCATGGGCACGATTTCAGGGTCGAGCATCGCCAACACGGTGACGACCGGCGCGCTGACCATTCCGGCGATGAAGAAGGTCGGCTATCCGCCACATTTTTCGGGCGCGGTCGAGGCGACGTCCTCGACCGGCGGGCAGATCACGCCGCCGATCCTCGGGGCGGCGGCGTTCATCATGGTGGAATACCTGGAGATCCCGCTGCGCGACGTGCTCGCGGCCGCGCTGTTCCCGGCGCTGCTGCACTATTTCGGCATCTTCATCATGGTCCACCTGGAAGCGCGCAAGCTGGGCCTGCGCGGCCTCAGGGCGGACGAGCTGCCGAAGGCCGGGCTGGTGCTGCGCCAGCACTGGTTGTCGATCATACCGCTGATCGTGCTGGTCACCATGATCCTGACCGGAAAGACCCCGGATTTCGCCGCCGTCTACGGCATCATCGCCTGTGTCGTCGTCGGATTTCTAAATCCCGTCAATCGTTTGACCCTGCATGATCTGTGGCTGGCGCTTTCGGATGGCGCACGCAACACGCTGGCCGTCGGGGCGGCGGCGGCCACCGTGGGGATCGTCGTGGGCGTCGTGACGCTGACCGGGGTCGGCTTTCGGCTGGGCTATGTGGTTGTCCAGACCGCCACCGACATCGGCAATGCGATCGGCGGCATCTGGCCGCTGAGCCTTTACACGGTCGGTCAATGGACGCTGTTCTTTTCGCTTATCCTGATCGCGCTCGCGTGCATCATCATGGGGGCGGGCATCCCGACGACCGCCACCTATATCATTCTCGTCGCGGTCGCCGCGCCCGCGCTCGGTCTGCTGGAGGTCGAGCCGATCGTCGCGCATTTCTTCGTGTTCTACTACGGTGTTCTGGCCGATATAACCCCGCCCGTGGCGCTTGCCGCCTATGCGGCGGCGGGGATCGCAGGGGCCAACCCGTTCAGAACCGGGAACACCGCGTTCCGTCTCGGAATTGCCAAGGCATTGGTTCCGTTCGTTTTCGTCTACTCGCCAGCGCTACTGATCATCACGGACGGGTTCACATGGGCGGCCTTCGCGCTGACCCTTGCAGGGGCGATGCTGGGGATCGCTGGCTTGGGCGTGGCGTTTTCCGGCTTTTTCCTGACGCATATGTCGCGGCTCGAACGGTGGTGGGTCGGGCTGGTGTCGTTGCTGTTCATCGCTCCGGGTCTGACCACAATGATGCTGGGGGCGCTCCTGTGGTCGCCGGTGGTAATCCGGCAGGTCGTCAAGCGCCGGGACGTGGCATAGCCCAGTCGGTCCCGGCCCGCTTGGTCCGGGGTCTGCAGATGACATCGGTACGCCGTGCGCGCAGATCTCGCCGCAGGTGTGATCGCCCTTGTGCAGGCTTTGAACGCGGTGATCGCATGTGATCCGGCCCTCTTGCGTTCCGGCTCGTATCGGCATAATGCGTACGCACACCATGAGGCGGGCGAGTTGGCGGAGTGGTGACGCAGCGGATTGCAAATCCGTGTACGGGGGTTCGATTCCCCCACTCGCCTCCATTTAAAATCAATCACTTAGTGAAATACTCGCGCACGCGATTTTTTGAGTCTAAACATTCGTCTAAACATTCGGTTTTTGTTCTGTTCGCAAACGATGGGTGACAAGCCCGCTCTGCGGGCAGCCCGAACGCTCTCTCGGCAAGGTCATTCGAGCAGTTAGCATGCCTTGGCATTCGCTACGCGCGCGCTGCTCTGTTCTCGTGCCGGTGTGTCCTGTTCTGGCGTGTTGTTCCGTTTTGGGTTCGTCTGACGGTATCGGGCTAGTCCCCCAAATTGGCTAAGCCCCGATGCATCGCATCGGGGTCTGGCCATCGCCGAGATTGGGGTGGAGTGTGTCAAGCTGTCGCGCGGAGCCACGCGCAGACCAGGGCGAGCCGAAGGCCAAGCCCGAAGGGCGCAGAAGCCCTAGTCGAGCATGGCGAGCACGATTGCTTGATACGCGAGAGGGGCGAAGCCCCTTAGACGCGCGGCCACGCCGCGCAAACAAAGATGCACTGGCATCTGACCGCCGCCGAGGCTGCTTCGCAGGGTTCGGCGGCGGGATGGGGTACACTCTCTTGATGACATATCCTTTTAGTGACACGCATTGTCGAAGTCGTCGCAACTACTGACATTCGACTCGAGCGAAGCTTGTCCCAAAGCCCATGGACGCGGAAAACGTGGTCGTGTCGCGAAGTTGGTTGAAATTTGAATGTGGCGTAATCTCCGGGTGACTCGAAACCACCCAATCCGGCGGCT
>NZ_JBPBBB010000018.1:0-68643 GCF_050896375.1 Roseovarius tibetensis | reverse complement strand
TCCTTCCCTATTCCAAGACAGGGACGGATTCCCAGAAATCATAAGTCAGAAGAAGGTGGGCCCCAGATCGCGCTTACGATCGTACGCGGGTGCCACGTTTTCTTTCCGTCGCGCGCGGCAATGCGATACCCGAAGGTGCCGCCATGTTGTGCGCCAAGGTCATGCGGGGTCCTGTCGATGATTGATCGGTATTGGCCGGGGTGGACTCCGGCGCTGCGGGGTCCACCGGCTTCCGGATGGACTCCGGCATCCACGAGGTATCCACCCCGCGCAGCCAGTCAGGTGTTTGAATTCACGAGATTTTCAGGGGGCCGTAGGTGGATCCGGATTCCGGGTGGACTCCCAAAAAAACGGCCCTGACGCTGGCGAAATTGCGCGCTGCGCCCCCCAGCATACGAAGTGCACGAAAAGGAACCGTAAAATCAATGGCTTACGGGTCGGCGGAGACAGTTTTTCCGGTCAAGCGGTGGGCGTTTGCCCGGTTTCGAACTGTCTCCCCTTTGGACCCCGTCTGGACCCCGAACCGGACTCCGGGTGGACCCCGGAATCCAGCGGTGCAGGCCATCGTCCCTTTGCTCATGTCTCGTGCGATCATACCCCGTTTGTAGGCCTCAGAGCCGGTTCGTGAAACCCTCCCGGATGTCTCACCGATAATTCCCTCACAGGACGATTTTCCTTGACAGCCGGTCGGCGTTCTCGACCACGAACCGCCGCGATCGCTTCGAGGGTGGCACGCGCCCGTTGAGACGCCATGTGATCAGCGCGACGCCGTATTGCCAGTGCCGGTTGGCCGCCGGGCGGCTGAGCCCGATCTCCCACGTGATCTTCTTCCACGGCTTGCGGTTGGCGCGCAGCCAGACGATCCGGGCGTCGTCACGCTCCAGCCAGCGCAGCCAGAGCATGGCCTCATCGGCTTCGGTGATCATGCGCGGGCTGGGCCGCGGGCGTTTCATCTCGGGCTCCTGACCCACGTGATCGGCGAAGCTGTGGAAGTACTCGGGCCAGGCGTTGAAATAGCCGGTGGGCTTCACGGCCGGCAGCTGCGCGAAGACATCGGCGGCGAGCTCCAGCCGGTCCTGTACGCGGCCCGTGGTCCAGTCAGTCATTGCGCACCTCCCGGACCGCGGGGAGCTTGCCATACAGACGCTCGCCCAGCTGCCGCACCAGTTCGCGCTCCGGCCAGGTCAGGCGGTGATCATCGAGCGAGACCGCCAGCATGTGCTGCTCGTGCCAACCGTCACGCCTGACCTGCTCGGGGGTGAGACGGGACCGTGGCTGCAGTGCAGCCGCGTAAGCCCGTCGAACGCGGTGGCCGCCGTAGCCTTTCGGGGCGAACCGCATCCCGGTCATGATGCATCTCCTTCGTCGTTGTCCATTTCTGTGGGAGAAAAATCGTCGGCCATGTCGTTGGTACCCTCACCCCATCCGACGCCGAGGCGTCGATTTCGCCCCCTGTTTTCTGGGCAGCCGTCGGCGCTGATGCATCCTTGGGGGCAAGTCGAGCCCGCAAGGCAGCGCGCTCTTCCTGACCCAGCTTCCTCCGCCACGGGTTCTTGCCCATCCGGAACGGCCAGCTCGGGCAGTCGACCGCTGTGCAGAGCCGCACCTCCTGCGCCGAGCCGTTGCAGCAGTCGAGACAGTTCAGGCGCAGGGCGCGCAGCGGTGACACCCCCGCGTGACCCAGCTGCTCCAGATCGCCCGTTGCCATGTCGCGCGGATCGCGGCCCACGTCGAAGCCGTCGCGGCGCTCGAGACCGATTTGGTGATTACGTTTCATGCCAGACCTCCCTGCGTCTCACGCAACCGTTCAAGCCGACGTCGCTCCAGATCCCGTTTGAGATCGATCTGGCTCTGACCCGTTTCGCGACTGATGTGGCTCCCATCGCCATGGCGCGCCCTTGCGATAAACGCATTTGCGATTTTGCCTTGCACTTCGAGCATGGCGTATTGCGCCGATGCCGCCATCAGCGGGGCAAGATATGTGGCCAAAAACGGCAGCCAGTCCTTGGGATCGACCACCACGATCTGTTCGACCAAGGCCAGTGGCGTCTCGATGATGACAAAAGTGCCAGTCATCGCACTCGGCCAGAACCGTATCTCGAGACCTGCACTGCACAGACCCTCCTCCGTCAGCAGGCTGCATTCGCACTCGAGCACACGCTCGAAGGCCCGGTGCCAGTCGACTTGTTGTGTCTCGCTGATACGGCAGGCCTCATGGTACCAATCGGGCAGGTCCACCTCGTGGAAACGCCCGGCGTCATAGACGCGCAATCTGTCGAAACTCATGATGATTTCTCCTCTTCGGGGTTGGGGGGTGATGGTGGATGGGTTGCTGCGACCGCCTCCAGCCGCGCGGAAAGCGCATCGAGCGCGGCGCGGTGGGTGGTGAGCACGGCCTGCATGCTGCTGGTCATGCGCGCGATCAGACCGCCCAGCTCTGCATGCTGTGAGGCTTGCTCGCCGAGCGGCGCTGCGATATCGCATTGGGCAAGCGGTCCGAGGCGGTTGGTCAGCCAGGCTTCCGGATCGGGAATGCGGACGAGGTCGACGCGGGCGACACGCGCACGATGGCCGGGGCCTGCCGGGCGATAGATCACCTCCACAGAGGAGTGTGACATTTGGCTATTATAGAAGCTTCTATAATAGCAGTTTGTCACACTCCTCGAGCGATCCTGCCTTGCTGCCCCAGCCGAAGACCAGAGCTCCGGAAAGCACGCGGCCATGTCGGCGGCGTTCTCGAGGACGATGCCGGTGAGCGCCATCAGGTCGCGCCGGGTCGGGCGAAGGTCGGGCCACGGCAACAATGCATCGACGATTACCGGCAGGACCACATCCGTGAGCAGGTCGATCTGGAGCGGAGTGGCGACCGTGCGGTTGACGCCGCGCCCGCGGCCCATCGCCTGGGTCAGCTCGCCCTCGCAGATGCTCCAGCGTACCGCCTCGGCGATGGGATCGGCGTGTTCCTCCATCGCGAGCGGCGCGGTCCGGTCGCCCGCGAGCCGGATGCGGCGCTCGACCATGGGATACCACCAGCCCGCATCCTCTGGGTTCGGCGCGGGCACGCGGCCGATCAGCGCCGTGGCGATCAACTCGACCGTCCGCGGGGCAGGCAGCGTGCGACCCAGAATGATCATTCCGCCGATCCCGCCCCAGCGATCGAGACCGCTCAGCGCGTTGAAATGCACAGCCTCGACCCGCGGTGGCAGGCCCGCGGCGCGAATTGCATCAATCGTGGCTTTCTGACCGATCACGAG
The DNA here is from genome assembly GCF_050896375.1 of Roseovarius tibetensis. Taxonomy (NCBI): domain Bacteria; kingdom Pseudomonadati; phylum Pseudomonadota; class Alphaproteobacteria; order Rhodobacterales; family Roseobacteraceae; genus Roseovarius; species Roseovarius tibetensis. The sequence goes on along the minus strand of NZ_JBPBBB010000018.1, from coordinate 65,389 downwards.
CAGATCGACGGTAGATCCGGCGCGGTGGCACTGTCGCGCGCGCAAGGAGATCCAGGCGCGCAGGTCGCGCAGCCGGGTAACAGCGGCCTTGCGGTCTCGCGCGGGCGCATTGGATCCGGGCGTCAACGCCCGTGCCGAGGTGGGGCTGCCGGTCACCTGGCGGATGCGGACATGAGGCTGGCACGCGGCGACAGACGTGCCGGTGTCCATGCGCGGCAGGTAGGTCTGGACAAGCTCGGCCCGCAGCGTGGCGTCGAGATGCAGGATCGGTGCCTCGGCGGCCCAGCCGGCGCGCATCCGGGCGCGCCAGCGCAGCTTCAGAGCCCGGACGGATCCGTTCTCGGTACGCTCATGGACGAGCTCGGCCCCGGCGGCATCATGGCCGTTCTCCAGCGCCTCGGCGAGGATCAGCCAGAGCGTGGCGCAGCGCCCGGGCGGGGCCCAGGGCTCGCCGGAGGCGGGCAGTACGGCATCGACAAGCTTGCGACGTTGGGCGGGCGACATGCCGGGCAGGATCCCCGCATCGCGCATCCGGCGGCGTTCGAGCGTGGCGGCGTTGCGGCAATCCTCGGGCGTCAGCCCCACGGCTTTCAGCAAACCATGACGCAGCGGGCCGGGCTCTGCGACCTGCAGCGCCTTCCAGAGCCGGGTGCGGGCGTCGACAAGATCGGCGGTGGCGCCCACGTCCATCTTACCTTTACCGTCGTAGCAGGCAAGCGAGGTTCGCCCCGGTTCCAGACCGTCCTGGGTAAGCGTGGCCTTGCCATCGAGGCCGCGCAGGCCCGATTGCCAGAAGGCTTCGTCGATAACGAGCAGCCCGACCGTGGCGATCGCCTCCGGTTTCATGTGAAAGAGGCTGTCATGCGCGCAGACGATGACCTGCGCCGCCTGTGCCTGCGGTTTCTGCCGCTGGTAGCCGCAGGCATGAAACTGCGCGCAAAGGTGCACCTCTTCCCCGCGCTTGACCTTGCAGCAGCTTTGCTCGACCGGATGCTCGATCTCGAGCGCATCGAAGGTTGCTTCGGGATCAAGGCACATGAGTTGCTCGGGGTTTTCGGGTGTGGGATCGGGCGCCGTGCGGCCCTTCCAGAGCATCGCGCGCAGACCCAATTCCCCGAAGGCCGCGACCTGCTCGGTGCCCAGATCATGGCGCGGCACGGCGTAGATCACCCTGCGTCCACCGAGTCCGCCTGAACCGATCAGATCGGCAATGGCGGCCCGCGCGCGTGATGTCTTGCCGAGCCCCACATCGACCGGCAGGCCGAGCAGCGGCGGAAAGGCGGTGCGCGCTACGGTGTTGAAATCCAGCGCATCGCGGGTCTCGGCCTCGTCTTTCGCGGCTTCGCGGGCCGCTTCGACCGCGGACCAATACTCCGGGACGTCCGCCATGAAGCGTGCGATCGCGTCGGATAGCGATGCGCGGGCTTCGTCTGGTGTGAGCGTCGGTGCCGGATAGGTCGGCGGCGGCGGCGGGATCTTGGCCGCGCCGGTGATAAGCGCCGCGACCGCTTCCGGCCCCTCTTGGCAGAAGAGGTCATTGCCGTCTCCGGCGGCATCTGGCACAGCCAGGCGGGCGTCAACGGCAAGCGCGGCCTTGCGTGCGGCCTCCACGCCCGGGTTGGTGTCGCGGTCGGGCTTGAGGTCATTGTCGGCGACAAGAACGAGATCGGCCTGCGCGAACCGCGCGCGCAGCGTCTCGGCCACGGGGCGAAGGTTGCCCGCATCCATGGCGGCGATGACGGTATCGCCCGTGGCGATGTGCAGGCTCGCGCCGGTGGCCCAGCCTTCGCAAATCACGATCTGACCGGTAGGGTCGGCGAGCGGCGCAGGGTCGAGGCCCACCACGGCGAAATGCCCGCGCTTGGCGCCACCCGCGAGAAAGCGCTTGGTACCGTCCGGAGCGATGGTCTCCAGGCTGTGCAGCCGGCCATCCGCGTCCTGCAGCGGTACGACCAGATGGCCGCGGGCATCCACGCGCAGTGCAAGCGAGGGGGCCTGTTTGGCCATGAGATAGGGATGATCGGGTGCAGCAGGGCGTGCCGATGCCCAGATCCGCGCGGCACGGGTGGCGGCCTCGTCGGCAGGCGAGAGTGCCGGTTCCGCGTCGTCAGGGATTTTGCCGGGTTTGCCTTCCGGTCTGGAATGAGCCTTTGGCGCAATTGGTACATTCGCCACCGGCGTCGGGGTGCTGTTACGCTGGGAAACCGGCCCATGGCGAGATCCCATACCGATGCGCTCGGCGATCCAGTCGTGTGCGTCACGGCGTGAGAGGCCAAGCTCGCGAGCAACCAGATCGACGAATCCACCACCCTGACCGGTCTCGTGGTCAAACCACATACCCGCCTTGGCACCACCGATCACGACCGAGAGGCTGCCCTTGCGGCCCCAACGCCATTCCTGGCTCGCCCTGGAACTCGGCTTGCCCAGCACCTCGATCACGAGATCCGGAACCCGGGCGCGCAGTTCAGCATCAAACGCCTTCCAGTCCCGCGCGCTCATCGCCGTATCCACGCGAACGGCACGAGCGCACCGGTCGGCCCGGGGGCCGTGGCGGCAATGCGCAGGGAATGGCGATGACAGGTGGGCACGGGTGTCTGGAACCGGATTGAGGGCTGTGTTGCCCCCGGTTCTGCCGCCATTTCGCCAGCCCTCGCGACGTCCGAACCGGTCCGCCCGGCTGCGCACCACATGGCTGGAAAGGGTGGAACCCTTCCGTCAAGGCATTGGAATTACGTCGGAAAAAGGGTGGACCCCATGGGCTCCGAGGTGCCGTGCCAAAGGGTGTTCGGCGCGGTTGGATTCAGGTGGGTTGACCCCACTCAGGCGCGAATCAGATGAACGGTTCCACCCAGTCGGCGGGGCTTGGCGGGAAGGGTGGCGGCCTCGGTGTCGAGCGGATTTTCTTTGGTCGGAATCCTGGTCAGGCAGGCGGCAACCGGAGCCGCTGCCGTTGGAACCGGTTTTCAGGCACCTTCCTGGCTTGCCGACGTGGTTTTACGAGAGAGTCCGAGATCGGCGGCGGTCGTTTCGACGTTTCCGTGTGGAGCGTTGAAACGCGACACATCGCCGTCGCCCAACACCACCCGATCAGGATCAAAACTCGGTTGCGGATAAAGATGACATGGGCAACGAGTTCAGCGCCGAGGATCGGGCGCGCTTCGTCGACACGTTCCCAGCAGCGGCAATGTGGGCCGCGGTCGCTGCGTCATTGCTGTCGGTAACGGTGCTGTGTTTGCCATTGCGACCAATGAGTGTGGCCCCGCGCGGTGAAGCCCGACATCTTCGACGGTGGCGATCTGGGTGTTGCAGGCCGCAACACCCAAGTGCCCAACCTTGGTGCCGCCGTCGCCAAGGACGGAAAGTGTGAAGTCACCAAGTCCGTAAAACTCGTATTGTCGATCAGGAAACCAGCCAGCCAAAACGGGCACCAAGCATCCGCTGATACCGTATGACGGTCATATCTTTCCAACTTTGCCTATAAGGTGTCGGAACATTACGTGCTGCGCACATACTTCTATTAGTGCGACACGTGTGTCGGCATGCATGAGGACTTTTAAATACCAATATTGTTCTCATGACCTGGAAGAGGCTTTATAGTTGGCCTTTACGCAGCCTCCCCATACTCGGGTGCAGCCGGTTGTCTCCGCGAGGCGGGCCAGCCCGTCGCATTGCAGATGGCGCAGCAGATGCATCATGCTCGGGTGTGAGATTTATTCGACCTTCTTCGTCCCCAACCTGACGCTTGGCGTCATCCTAGCGGTCAGTGTCGTCTTGGTCGCAATCGGGATCATGAGCCGCGGAACGTCGCAAAGCACGGCCTGAGCCGCGCCTGTCGATCACGCCTCAAGCGGGCAGGCCAGGGCCTGCCCGCTTTGTTGTGCCCGGGTCAGATCTTGTATCAGCGCCGAACCCGGCATTCCGGCCATCGCATCGTGCGGGCTTTGGGCGCGCTCGCTCGCTTCAACATTCAGGCAGCGGCCAGGGGCCCGTCATGCGTCGCCCCGGCCAGAACCGGATGGCGCAGGACGGTCGCGCCGCAGGTGTCGAGATGCGCCGCAAGCGCCCCTTGGGCCTCGGGGTCGAGATGCCAGAGCGCCTCGCCAAGCAAGACAAGCTGCGGTGTGCCGAGCAACACGCGGGCCAGCGACAGCGCGCTGCGCTCTCCGGTCGACAGGTTGCGCCCGCCTTCGGCCAGTGCGCCGTCGAGGCCGCCGAGCCGGGTCAGCAGGGTGCCCAGGCCCGCCTTGCGCGCGATGCGCTCCAGCTTTTTATCCGACGGGCGCTGCCGCAGACCGAGCGTCAGGTTGCGCCGCAGCGAGCCCTTCAGCACCGCCGGCATGCTGTCGATCCGCTGAACGCCACGCCGCAGGCTGCCGCGCGACAATTCCGTCAGGCAGAGGCCCGACAGGGTGATATGGCCGGGCGGCACCTGTTCGAGCCCGCAAAGCGCGGAAAACAGGGCATCTGCGTCGCGCGGATCGCAGGTCAGGGATTGCCGCGTGCCCGCCGGAATCTCCAGCGAGAGCGGCGCGCCCTGCGGCATCGGCAGATCGCGCAGGCACACATGCAGCGGCCCCCCGGGCAGGCGCTGGTCGCCATGCCCGATCGCGCGCTGGTCGCGTGCCAGGGCGGCGCCGCATTTCCGCTGCGCCGCGAGATGGGCCGCGCGGAAATTCCAGACGCTCGCCAGATCGCGCAGCGGTGTCAGCACGAGGCCGATGGCGGCGAGCGCACCGGCGATGGTGCCCGTGCCGGTACCGGCCATGGCCCCGGTGACGATCACCGCGCATGCGGCCAGACCCGCCACCGCATCCGGCAGAGCCTTGAGCGTTTCCGCCCAGAACAGCCGCTGCAGCCCGGCGCGGATCATCCGCTCGGTGCGTTTGCGCAGGCTGCGCAACTCGGCGGGGCGACGTCCCATACGGTCAAGCTCGGGGGCGAGCGGCATGCGTTCGGCCATCTCGGCGGCGATGCGGGCACGCCGGGCGCGCAGACGGCGGTGCAGCGGCTCCAGCCGGGGCCCGGCAAAGGCCATTACGCCAAGCGTGACGACGAAAAGCGGGGTGACGACAAGCGCAAAGCGCGGCTCCAGCCCCCAGAGCACGGCGCAGGCGACGGGAATCATCACCGCGCCCGCGATCAGGCGCGGCAGGCCCTTGCCCAGCCAGTTGCGAAAGGCGGTCATGTCGCCCACGAAACGCAGGCTCATGTAGCCGCTGCGGCGCGCGGCGACAGCACTTGCGGGCATGCCCGAGGCGTGCTCCAGCAGGGCGAGGCGGATCGACAGGGCATAATCCTGCCCCAGCCGTTCGCCCATCAGACGCGCCAGCACCCGCGCGCCGGCGATCACCAGGCCCGAGGCGGCCAGCACCGCGATCAGGCCAAGCGGAAGGCTTGCCCTGGCGTTCAGCGCCTCGAAGAGCCCGCGGGTGGCGAAGGCCGCCGCACCCGCGGCACCGCCCTGCACCAGCGTCACGAGGCTTACGCGCGCCAGCCCCCGCCAGCGCCCGTTCTCCATGAGACCGGGCATCGCCATCAGGCGGCCTCCTTGCGGCCCAGCCCGGCGCGCAGGGCAAAGCCGGTGGCCTCGGCCGGGTCGCTCAGATCGGCCCTGGTCAGCACGGGCAGTCCCGTGGCACCACCGGCCTCTGCGCTGGCCATGGGCGAACAGCTGAGCATGCCGGTCACCGCATCGGGTTTCAGCCCGTGACGCGCGAGGATCGCGACGCCGCCGACCGCTGCCACAGCGTCGCCACTCGCGAAAACCAGACCCGAAAGCAGGTCATTGAGCCACGGATCGGCGATGAGCGCGGCGGTTTCGCGCTGCAACAGCCCGTCGGCCACCTCCATCACCACGATTTCGCAGCCCTGGTGTCCGGCCTCGGCGATCAGGAGCTCGGCGGCGGTCTTGATGCGGTCCAACGGCTCTCGGTAGGTGGTGACCATCCCGGCATCGGTGAAATCGCCCACGTAATGCGCGCCGCTGTCGCAGTATTCGTTATAGTCGCCAAACGCCCCCGTGCCGGTGATCTTGAGCGCGCCGGCGCGAAACCCCGCGCGCCGCAGCCCGAGGACAAGCTGTGCCATGGCCAGCGTCTTGCCCGAATTCATCGAGGTGCCGAGCACGCCGATCACCGGCGGGCGCGGCGCGCCGGGGCGGGGGGCGAGTGCGAAATCCGCGAGATTGACCGCACGTCCCGCAGCATCGAGCAGCCGTGCCGCGGGCATCAGCCGCGTGGCCGGTTTGATCTGGCTGTTGCGCGCCACCATCCGCCCGATACAGCCGCCCCCGGCCAGTTGATCCGCGCCCTTGGGGTCGATCTCGGCCAGACCCTCGAACTGGTCGGGGGCGTAGCGCGCGCCGCAGGCCATCACGACGGCATCGCCGGGAAAGATGAACGAGGGCCGCCCCGAGGGCAGCTGCACGCGGCGGTGCTGCCCGAGCTTGTCGACATGGGCGAGGATCAGATCGCCGGGCCTCGCCGCGGCGAAATCGGTGTCATGGCGGACGATGCGGCTGCGCTCCACCCGGCGGGTGACGAATGTCCATTTGGCGCGGTCGAGGGACGCTTGGAAGGGCATGGGGTATCTCCTGATAGAATGGGTGTGGCCGGGATTCCGGGGTCAAATTGCGACGCGTGGGGCGTCGAGGACCCGGGCGGCGAGGTCATTGCGGGTGATCGCGCGCTCCACATCGTGGTCGCAATCGATCAGTTCGATGAGGTGTGCGCAGGGTGGCAGGCCGTTTCGCTCCGCCGCCGCGTTCAGCGCCGCGACATAGGTGCGGGCGCGCGCGTGGCGGTTGCGCCCCTGCCGCGCGTCGAGGTCACGGGTCATGCGCAGGGCCGGGTCGCGGCTCACATCCCTGGTGCCGGCATAAACGCATGTGGGCAGGTGCAGGAAGTCGCGCAACCCTGCGGCATTGCGCCGTGCCCAGACGATGTCGAAGCTGTCCTTGCCCGGCGCGAGGCCATACGGGTAGGGCATCGTCTCGTCGGGCAGGCAGTACCAGCCTGCCGCCGCCAGATGCAGCCCGGCCACGCGGTGCGGGTAGACCATGGCAAAGCGATGCGCCAGTTGCGCCCCGCCGGAATGGCCGAACAGATCCACCGGACCCGCGCAATCGGGCAGCCTTGCGGTGACGGCGTCGATCAGCGCGAGCAAGGCCAGATCCGGGCGCGCGGCCTTGCTCGGGCGCTGGAAATCGGGCCAGGAGGGCTCCGGGAAATGCGGCACGATGATGGTGCGGCCCGTCCGTTCCGCCTCGGGGGCGAACAGTCGCTCCAACGTCTTGGCATTGCGCGATATGCCATGCAAGACCAATAGCGGCGGCGCCACAACGCTACGCACGGGCCGGATGATCCGGGCCGTCAGCTTGCCGGCGGTGCTGCAGGCCGTGATGGTTTGATGATCGGGCGTGCTAAGGTCCCCTGACATGTCGTTCATCTTTTCTCTCCTGATCGGGTCACCGTTGCCATGACAACGGCTCTGCAAACGCTTTATTCCGGACGCATTACAATTATGTGTTAGAAATAAGGTGATTCTATTCCATCGCCAATGATGAGCATAGATCCGCCCCAGCCCACCGCTTGGTACCGGCCAACATGACAATCGACGTCTGGCAGAGGCGGAATGTTGGTGCCTGCAACACCTTTTGGGCTCGCTCAGCGTTGGGACGTAGGCTGTGAACATCGTTGGAGCCGCCAACGATGTCCATGTTCGGGGCATTGTTGTGAACCACAACAATGCTCAGCAAGCTATTTCAGCCCCGTGGCAATGTCCGTATCGACCCGGCACCCATCATCCGTTCAGCGGCGCGAAGAGAGGTCCGTTCGCGATTTCTGTGGGCTGTTGAGCCGGTTTCCGTCTGAGGGGGGTCCACATGTTGTGCTTACGGGAGGCGCGTCCGTCGCGTAGACGCCAACTCTCGGAGCGGCGGGCGCGCCGGGCCCTGTTGGCGCGACGACGACCCCCGGTTACCTTGTCCTCACTTATCGGCGACAGGAGGATGACATGGAACCGCAGACGAGCCTCTTCACGATGGCGCTTGGGCTGGAGGCGCCGTGGTATGTCGAAGATGTGGCGTTTGACGCGACCGCGAAGCAGATCAACTTCGAGGTCACGTTCAAGCCTGGCAGCCGGTTTACCTGCCCGTCCTGCGGTGCGGCGGACCAGCCGGTCCACGACACGCGGCGGCGCCGCTGGGAACACCTGCGGTTCTTCGAGCACAAGGCGATCATCCATGCCGCCATCCCGCGTGTCGCCTGCCGCGAGTGCAGCAAGACCCGGCAGGTGACGGTGCCCTGGGCGTGTAGCGGCTCGGGCTTCACGCAGCTCTTCGATGCCTTCGTGGTCGCGCTGGTGCGCGCGATGCCGGTGAATGCCGTGGCCGAGCTGTTGGACGTGGGCGACGACCGCATCTGGCGCGTCGTGACGCATTACGTCGAGGCTGCACGGGCCGAGGAGGATTTCAGCGATGTCACCGCCGTCGGGATCGACGAGACCGCCGCCCGGCGCGGGCACGCCTACATCACCCTTGTCCATGATCTCGAGGCCCGGCGTCTGCTCTTTGCCTGCGAGGGGCGCGATCAGGGCACCGTGGCCAGCTTCGTCGAGGATCTTGAGGCGCATGGCGGCGATGTGAGCAGGATCACTGCCGCCTGCATCGACATGAGCCGGTCCTACATCGCGGGGGTGGCCAGGCATCTGCCCGAGGCGGCGGTCACCTTCGATCGCTTCCACGTCGTGAAACTCGCCAACGAGGCGCTGGAAGAGGTCCGGCGCGCCGAAGTACGGACGGAACCCGCCCTCAAGCGGTCGCGCTGGATGTGGCTGAAGGACAAGCACCACTGGACGAAGACCCAGATCGCGCAGCACCACGACCTGTCGCGCCGCAAGCTCAAGACCGCGCGGGCGTTCCGGATGAAGGAAGGGTTGCGGGACATCTTCGCCCAGGCCGACAGCAAGGCCGAGGCGGCGGAGCTGCTGACCGCGTGGCTGGCTTGGGCGAAGCGATCCCGCCTGGCACCGTTCCACAAGCTCGCCAGAACGCTTGGGGCGCACTGGGACGGGATCCTGAACGGGTTTGACAGCCGGCTGACCAATGGCGGTGTCGAAGCCATCAACGGCCTGATCCAGGCGGCCAAGGCCCGCGCCCGCGGCTATCGCACGACACGGAACTTCATCAACATGGCTTACCTCGTCGCCGGCCGGCTCAAGCGCCTACCCGCATCACCCTACGATACAACATGTGGTGCTGTCGTCCGATGACCGGAAATGCAGCCCACCCACACAGATCGCGAAGAAGCCCGAAGAGATCCTGCAGGGAGGAAACACCCGGTTCAAAAGTTCAATTTGTTGAAAGCCCTTATTTCGAGAACTCACTTTCCGGGTGCCCCCCGTTGGTTTCCGCAGCCGACTTCGCGTTGCGCAAGTCCGGCCCTTGCATCCTCTTCGCCCCGCCGCGCTGAGCAGTCGGTAATCTAACCAGTGTGGCCATGGCGTTTGCGAGATTGCGCGATATCGGCTCGCCTTCGATCCGCTTGTCAAGAAACCAGTCCGAGAGGTTTTCCTTCTTGCTCTGGTATTGACACGTCAAGCCAAAATGCGCGATCGCTTCCTGCATGAGTTGCAGGTAAGGTGTTGTATACGCGGACGTAAACTGCTCCTCGTGCGCCCTTGGGGCATCGCTTTCCGGCCAATCTGGCCAAATCGCCTTGACCATGAAATCAGGCACCTCGATCTGGATAAATTGCCAGGATGGTCCGGTCAGTGTAAAGCTTTCGGTATCAAACTCGCCGGACCGCCATTCATCAGTTGTAATCAGGGTTGGGTCCGACGCATGCAGGCGCCAGACCTTACCGGTATCCGCCGAAACAGCTTTTCTGATCGTCGAGCATCTGCCTGTTGCGCGAATGTAGCCGTCCCGCAATGCCAGCAGCAGACCGTCGAAAGCAGTGGACGCAATCCCTGGCGAACTTTTCACGGCGTTGAGCGGCGATGTGTCGGCGCCTAACTCCAAGGTCTTGTTGTCGAAAAGATCGCGATAGAATTGCTGGTGCCATTCGAAGGCTTCGACTTGCTCAATATGAGAGAGCGCGGTTCCGAGGCACCAACTTGTTCCCAAACCACATCCGACCGTCATTTGATTCTCCTACCCGAGCCGCCCGCTGATCGAGAACATAAAGAGTACAAAGGTGCCGATCAAGGAGCGCCTACTGAAAGGGTGAAACGGTTCCGCCCTCAGTCGTTGGGACCGGGTTGACCCGTTCGGAGGTCGCGACGGCTCCTGCATTCCTGTTTGGTGTGGACATGTCCATTGACCTGAGCATCCCGATGAAGCGCCCGAACCCACTCCCGCCAGACCAGATGACCGCAACCGAGCGCCGCGCCGAGCTGTGCGGCCTGCTGGCCCTCGGGCTGGTGCGACTCAGGTTGTGCGAGCGGGGCGAACATTCTGAAGATACTGGAGAACTTCCCCTACACTCTCCGGCCGGCCAATGCCTTCATGCAACTCCAACGCATGAGGAGACCCCATGACAACGCATGATCCCATCCCCGCGCGCCTGGTCGCGCTGAAAACCACGCCGACGCCGGACCTGAAAAAGCAATGGCGCGACCTGTTCGACAGCGAACCGCCGCCATTCAACCGCCGCTACCTGGAGAGCCGGCTGGCCTATCGCATCCAGGAACTGGCCTATGGCGGGCTGAAGCCGGAGACAGTCCGGCGGCTGGAACGGCTGGGCGAGGATCTCGACGGCGGCGACCGGAAGAAAAGCCGCATTCGCGCAGACCTGAAACCGATCACTGGCACGCGGTTGCTCCGCGAATGGCAGGGGGTCGAGCACGTCGTCACCGTCACCGCCGACGGGTTCGAGTGGCAGGGGCGACCGTACAAGTCGATCTCGGCCATTGCCCGCGCGATCACCGGCACGCGGTGGAACGGGTGGGTCTTCTTCGGGCTAAAGAGCCGGAGGGCGCGGGCATGACGAAACCCATCGTCCGCAAGCAGCGTTGCGCGATCTACACGCGCAAGTCGTCGGAGGAAGGGCTGGAGCAGGAGTTCAACTCGCTCCACGCCCAGCGGGAAGCCTGCGAGGCGTTCGTCGCCAGCCAGCGCTCCGAGGGCTGGGTGCTGGTCCGCGATCAGTATGACGATGGCGGCATCTCCGGCGGCACGCTCGACCGCCCCGGCCTGCAGCGGCTGCTGGATGACATCGAGGACGGGCTGGTCGACGTGGTGGTGGTCTACAAGATCGACCGCCTCAGCCGGTCGCTCGCCGATTTCGCCAAGCTGGTCGAGGTGTTCGACCGCAATGACGTGACATTCGTCTCGGTTACGCAGTCGTTCAACACCACGACATCCATGGGGCGGCTGACGCTGAACATACTGCTGTCGTTCGCACAGTTCGAGCGGGAGGTGACGGCCGAGCGCATCCGCGACAAGGTCGCTGCCAGCCGAAAGAAGGGCATGTGGATGGGCGGGGTGCCGCCCTACGGCTACCGCGTCGAGAACCGGAAGTTGCTGGTCGACGAGGAGCGCGCCGACCATGTTCGCTGGGTCTTCGCGCAGTTCCTCGAGATCGGCTCGGGCACGGAACTGGCGCGGGAGGTGGGCAAGCGTGGCATCCGCACGCCGCGCGGCAACCGGTTCGACAAGAAGTACCTCTACCGGATGCTGAACAACCGCGCCTATATCGGCGAGGCAGTGCACAAGGGCGAGAGCTACCCCGGCGAACACGATGCCATCATCGACCGCGAGACATGGGACCGCGTCCACGCCATCCTGCAGGAAAGCCCCCGCAATCGCGCGGCCCGCACACGCGCCGACACGCCCGCGCTGCTGAAGGGGCTGCTCTTCGGTCCCGACGGTGCCGCGTTCTCGCCCACGCACACCCGCAAGTGTGGCAGGCTGTACCGCTACTATGTCAGCCAAACCGTGCTGAAGCACGGTGCCGGGTCATGCCCGGTGGGCCGCGTGCCCGCGGGGGAGATTGAGGCCGCCGTCATTGACCAGCTGCGCGCAGTGTTCCGCCAGCCCGAACTCGTGGCCGGCACATGGAAGGTGGCGCGCAGCCACGCCGACGACATCACCGAGGCCGACGCACGCTCGGCACTGCAGCAGCTCGACCCGCTGTGGGATGAACTCTTCCCCGCCGAACAGGCCCGCATCGTGGCGCTGCTAGTCGAGCGCGTGGACATCGGCACGGACGGGCTCAACGTCAGGCTCCGCACAGATGGGCTCAGCGGCCTCGCGCGCGAGATGCTGGCCGGCGGCATCGGGGAAGCCGCATGACCCGCGGGGCTCCGATCCCAGACACGGTGACGCTCCACGTCCCGTTCCGCGTCGTGAAGCGCGGCGGGCGGAAGGAGATGCAGTTGCCGGAAGGCGCCGCGCAGACGCGACGGAGCGACAACGCGCTCGTCAAGGCGCTGGCCCGAGCGTTCCGTTGGAAAAGGATGCTGGAGTCGGGCGAGTTCACGACCATCGCCGAACTGGCCGAGCGTGAGGGGATCGCGCCCTCATATATGAACCGCATTCTGCGCCTGACACTGCTCGCCCCCGAAACCGTCGAGGCTATCCTAGATGGCAGGCCGGGACCGGAGGTGACGCTCGCGCGCGTGCTGGGTTCGTTTCCGGTGGAGTGGGGAAAGCAGACGCTGCACTTCAGCTGAACGCCAACTTCGCCGCGAGGTTCGCGACGAAATGCTTTCGCGGCCCGCCGCTTACGCCATGAAAACACTTCCTTAAGGAGGCCGTCCATGGAAGATTGCGAAGGTGTGGTTGCATCTCTGGAGAAACGCAGCCGCGATAACAGTGATTTGCCGGTTGAGTTTATGGAAAGCCTTCTGCAAGGCCGCCTTCGGAACACTTACCTCGCTGCCTCGAAGGGTATGATCCCCCTGTATGAGGCCGTCGTAAACTCGATTCAGGCGGTCGAGGACGATGCTGCCGCAGGTGCGCAGCCGATCCGATCACACAAGATCACAGTGAGGGTGATCCGATCGCTGCAGACCTCGCTCCAACTCGAGGGGAAAGGCAGCGCGCGAGAGAGGATCACGGGGTTCGAGGTCACGGACGATGGCATCGGCTTCACCGAAGACAACTGGAAGTCCTTTCGAACCCTCGACAGTCTGTGGAAAGCTCAGCGAGGCTGCCGCGGCATAGGGCGCTTGATGTGGCTGAAGGCATTCAAGCAAGTGCGGGTCGACTCGGTGTTCGCCGAGGACAGCGAGCTTAAATGCCGACGGTTCCGCTTCGATGTCGCGCACGATGTAAAGCCGGAAGGGGACGTGGAGTCTGCTTCCGGCCCAAAGCGAACAGTGCTTTGTCTCGAAGGCTTCGAGCCACGCTTTGCCGAGCAGGCGCCGAAGACAGCCCGGGTGATCGCCATTGGATTGCTCGAACATTGCCTCTGGTACTTTGTCCGAGAGCAGGGCGTTCCAGAGATCGTCGTCGAGGACGGGCCGGATCAACTCGTGCTGGACGACCTCTACGACGAACACATGCACTCCGCCGCTCACGCCGAACAGGTCGAGATCAAGGGTGAGCCATTCGAGATTATGCATGTGAAGTTCCGCGCCGCCGTCAACAAAACTCACGGGTTAAACTACTGCGCAGCCGGAAGACTCGTGAAAGAAGAGGCAATCCAAGGGAAGATTCCCGGGCTGGCCGGAGCCGTGACGGACAATCGCGGACAGTTCACCTATGCCGCGTACCTCACCAGTCCATTCCTCAACGAACGCGTCGTGGAGCAGCGTATCGGCTTCAACATCGAGGACGAGGTGGACGGCATGTTCGCCGCTACCGACATCTCGTTCCGCGACATCCGAGAAGCGGTGCTACCACGCGTGAAAGTGTTTCTTTCTGATGCGCTTGAGCAGAACATTGCGGCCGGCAAAGAACGGGTCGCGACGTTCGTCGCGAAGAAGGCACCCCGATACCGCCCCATCCTCGCGCACATCCCCTCAGACGAACTGGTCGTTGACGCTAACATCTCGGATGCCAACCTGGACGCCTTGCTGCACAAGCACCTGTTTCGCGTGGAGCAGAACCTTCTAAGTGAAGGGCACAAGGTGCTGTCGCCCGGCGACGATGAAACCGAGGAGGCATACGAGAAGCGCCTAGATGACTACCTGCAGAAGGTATCGGACCTGAAGCAGTCCGACTTGGCGAACTATGTCACGCACAGGCGCGTTATCATTGATCTCTTGGCAAAGGCGATAGAACGGGACGCGTCGGGTCGATACGTCCGCGAGGACGTCATCCATGAGTTGATCGTGCCGATGCGCGTCACGTCGGATGACCTTGCGTTTCGCCGCCAGAGCCTGTGGCTACTGGATGAACGGCTCGCGTTTCACGACTTCCTCGCATCAGACAAGCCGATTGCGACCATGCCGATAACCGAGAGTGCTTGCGGCAAGGAGCCTGACGTTGCCTCCCTGCGCACTTTCGACAACCCGCTTCTCGTATCGGACAAGGCGACCGGACCAGCAGCATCGCTCACGGTCGTGGAGATCAAGCGGCCGATGCGCAGCGGCTTTAAGGCGGGACAGTCCGAAGAGCACGATCCGATCCTGCAGGCGTTGGACTACCTGAGGCGACTCCGGGAGGGCGCGAAGGCGAAGAACGGCAGACCGATTCCGAATGCCGACAAGATTCCGGGATTTGTTTACGTGGTTGCGGACCTGACCGATCATCTCAGGGGGTGCTGTGAACTCCACCATCTCAAGATCACGGCGGACGGCATGGGCTACTTCGGCTACCACCCGAGCGCCTTCTACAATGCCTATATTCAAGTGATTTCATTCGATGGGTTGGTGGCGTCGGCGACAGAGCGCAATCGTGCGTTCTTCGACCGCTTGGGACTTCCAAGTAGCTAGCGCCTTCATTCGAAAAGGTCATACACAAATATTGAATCGCGCTACATTCAATTAACTTCGCATTGTTGCGTGATAGCTCGGTTTCTTATCTGCCTCAGCAGTTGATCCGATTTATTCCCTCGCGACAACAGTGTCGTACAACCCGTAGTGAGTCAGTCCTTTGTGGCTTTCGATGCCCGTGTACCGCAATGAGGCGTCCTCGTAGCGTCGGAAAGCGAAGACCGCCTGGTTCATCTGCTCGGTGTTGAACACTTTGAGGCGCACGAGCAGGTGGAAATCCTTCACCGTCAGTCCTGTGACCGTCAGAAACAGGTCCGGCTCGAGCTTGGTGATCACGTCCTGCAAAGTGTTTTCGCGGAAATCGGTCAGGTACATGAATGCCGGAATCCGTGTGGCGAACTTGATCAGCTTCTCCTGCACAAGCTTCCGCTTGGACTTGTATTCCTTTTCCTCGGCCGTGAGTTCCTTCTTCTCCTTTTCAGTGAGACCGCCGTTCTTGGCCTTGTTCTTGAGTTCCTTGACCTTCTCGCTCTTGTTGATGATCGTCTCGATGATGTTGTCGCCTAGCGAGCGCCAACCCTCGATGCGCTCTACCGCTGCCATCGCTTCGGGGTTGTCGAGGACACGACGGAGGGTATCGTTGTCCACATTCACCAGCATCGCGCTTTCCCATTTGCGCGCGAGCAGCGTCGCCGAGGTTCCGGCCATCGCGATGTCGAGGATGCCACCCGCGTCGATCTGCGTCATGTTCGCGCCGTCGTAGGCCAGCACGGGCAGAAACGATACGAGGTCCTTAACGGCGTTCTCGGGGTTTGGCTTATTCGGGGCCAGGCCGATCCCGTACTCGGACAGCTGACGAAGCGCCCTGGTCGGCGCGAAGTCGAACACGAAGCAGATCGGCTTTAGGATCTCCTCCTCGTTAGGATTGTCGCCATTCGGGTTCTTGATGGACCACGGAGACTGAACGCGAAACGCCGCCTGAAAGTAGGTCTCGGGCGATTTCAGATTGCGGAGCATCATGATCGACGACCACTGCGGCACGGTCACGCCGGTCGTCAGCTTGCCGCAGGATAGCGTGATCGTCTTTGTGTCGAAGCCGCTCCCGATCGCTTTGCGTACTGGCGGCAGCGCATCCAAACCGATCCCCGCCGACGCACCGGCAGAGACAACGACGTCGTAGTCGTGCCAGAAGGTGTTGTGCTTCTCGGCCAGCAGGTTGGCCATCGCGTGGCAAGCCGCCACGTTGGGCAGAAACCAGAACGAGTGCTGTAGGTATGGCAGCAAGCGCACATCCGAGTACGGGAATGGCGGCCGGGTGCCCGTCTTTAGGCTTTCGACAGCTCGCGGTGCGTATTGGCCGCGGATGATGTCGAGCCACTTCTGTACATCGCTCTTGTGCTTGAACTGAGCGCCGGTCCCGATGCCGGTCGCGGAGAAGAACTCGTTTAGATCGAACTCGTCGAACTCCCCGGCGCTCGCGATTGCCAGGAGCTCATCGGGCATCTGATATGTCAGGAGCCGCATCTGTGGCAGTGCGCCATAGGGGTTCCATTTGTCCGGATGCTTGGCGCCGAATTCCACCTTCGCGCGTTGCTCGTCCGTGTAGGTCCAGTTGAAGATCTGTTCCTCAATGAACTCGCCGGTCGCGAGCGCCTTGAACGGCGTTCCGGACAGATAGACGTAGGCCCTTGTCGTGATCGGCAGGAACTCGGTCTCGTCGTTGGACAGGACGTTGAGATCCTCGTTCACGCTATCTAGGCCGGGGTCATATTCCAGCTTGGCCTCCTTCTTGGCGACCGCCTCTTCCTCGCCCTCGAACAGCTCTTTCGCGGTCTCCCGCCAAGCACCGAAATGGTACTCGTCGAACACGACGAGGTCCCAGTTCACCTGGTGCAGCCACTCGTTCTTCGCCTTGATGTTCCCTCCGGCGTCACGGCCCAGCAAGTCCTGGAACGAGCCGAAGTAGACGACGGGCTTGGAGCGGTCGATCTGGGTCGGGTCGCCGCCGGAGTTTTTCGACAGGTACTGCCAGCCGTCGAAATCGACGTGGCTCTCCAGATCCGTCTGCCACGCATCCTCGACCGCAGGCTTGAAGGTCACCACGAGCACCCGCTTGGCGCCGAGCTTCTTCGCCAGTTGGTAGGTCGTGAAGGTCTTTCCGAACCGCATCTTGGCGTTCCAGAGAAACCGCGGCACCGCATGCATGTCCTCGGCCCAGCGGGACATGAAATAGCCGTGCGTCACGTCCACGGCCTCGGCTTGCTCCCGGCGCATCGGGAACGTCAGGTGATGGTTGCCGCTGAATTTCTTGCCTGTCCGCAACTCGGTCAGGACCGTCTTCACATCGCCCAGCGTGCAGTGCATCCACTCCAGTTCGCTGTTCGCAAATCCCTTGCGGGCGAGGGCTGCGCGTACCTCGTGGTCGGTGAAGACGGTGCCGTCGTCCCGCTCGGCAGGCTCGTCCAATTCGATGCGGTAGTTCTTGATGGCGGCAGTCTTGAGCTGCTCGGCCACACGCCGCTTCACGTCGCGCGTCGTCTGCCCGATCTTGAGAAGACCAGCGTGAGCATCGTCGGCAATAGAGTAGGCGTATATGCGGGGGCGAACTTCTGGCTTCGGGGCGAGAATTTCGTCGATGCTAGGCTTGTTCATCTTCACCGTCGTCAAGCTTCATTGGCCGAACTTGAGACTCGATGTAGGCCTGCTCTTCACGGGAGATGCCGTACTTCTCGTAAAGTACCGCGTCAGTCCAATTGCGATCCCAGGTCTGCATAGGCACCCATGCATAGGTTGAGTGTGTGGCGTGCTGTGTGATCTTTCGGACAGATACGAGGAATCGAAAGAAGCGCGTGGAATAATACGACTGAATACTCTTTGCTTCATTTTGAGATTGCACATAAAAAAACAGGAAAGATTGCGTGCATACAGATGGCGATGGAGCAATCTGTGGCTTTCCTAAAATCTGATGAGGAATGGCATCGCCTCCATTGAATGCCTGCGGCACCAGAACCTTCCAAGTGTCGATGAGGTGCGCGCTCTTGGTGACGTCTTTGCGTTCAATATATCCGTTTCCACGCTTCATTTTGCGAATAAAAAAGAGAGGAATATCTCCAGGTTTCTCTCGGGCATGGAAGCCGTCGAAATTGGAGGTCCAGCCGAATTCTTTGTCGCGAGCCAGTATCGTGTTTATCGATGATTCATTGTGCCGCAAAACTTTGTGCAATATCGAGACAGCTTGTGAGTCCCGAACGAATACATCATACTCCCCGAGATTCCGGGTCACGGGCCCAATGACATCCCCTCCGCGCACAGTCGTGACCGAGCAATCTCCATCATACGTTGAGTCCCACAGGAAATAGCAGACGCCGGCCTTGACTTCTACGCCTGGAAAAACATCACTCGCGGCAGGGAAATCAATCAACTCCCGTATACGTCTGTCCTCTAGCATTGATCGCCGGAACTCCGTTAGGCCAAGTCCCGAAGCCATCCAACGAGATGGAATAACCATCGTCATATAACGAGGTTGCAGAGATTTCGCTTGCTCAACGAAGCGTTGATAGATCGGCACGTCTCTGGTGCCCCCATCTGAGCCAAGCTGATAAGGTGGGTTACCCACAATGACGTCAAACTGCATTTCACCTCCAAACAGCTCTGTGAGCCGAGTTCTTATGTTGTTTGAATGGATGAACGCATAGGCATGCGTCTCCAATCCCTCACCTCGATCGTAGCTGGCTTGCCCGGCGCCGCAGAACACACATTTCCCCTTATCCCATTCATGTTCCGTGCGCTCGAACCAGATGTTGCCTGTATCGTTATTGAACCGTCGGGTAATGGCGTGGGCACCATTGGCGTGCTTTGAACAATAAACGCTGCGCCGCGCCAGCATGCTGGTCAGATGGGTGATGCCGATGCCGAACACCTGCTGTGACAGAATGTGATCTACACGCTCCTGAAGGTCTGGGATTTGCTCGCTCAGCCCCTCGGTGAGGCGATTGGTTATCTCTCGGAGGAACACACCGGATTTGGTGCAGGGATCGAGGAACCTTACATTCCTGTCCGCCCAGATGTTTGCGCCACCGTTGTCGGATGCCCAAGCCGTGGCGAGTGTGTCCAGCATCGTGTTGGCGAACTCGGGTGGCGTGAAGACCTCGTCGTTTGACAGGTTCGCGATGCATGTCAGCACATCGGGATTGCGCCCACGCAGAGCAAAGCCGGCCTGTACGCTCATGCAGCCTCCATCGGTGTTCCGCCGCTGCCAGCTGCGAGGTCGCGTACTGTCATCGGCTGGTAGGTCCTGATCGGGGTGAAAAGCTCATGCTTGCCGAGATGCGCGAACAGCGATCCTTCCGCGCTGAACCTCGATGAGCCAGTGAGGACGTCCAGGCGGAAGTCGCGCCGCTGGAACTTGCCCCTGCCGAGATAGCCCCATTCGGCGAATGTGATCGGCTCACCGTCATGCCTTCGCATGGTGACCGCGTCACCATGGAGGAGATTGCACGACAGCACGAACGATGCGGCGCGATACAGGTCGTCCGATTTGTCGAGACCGAGATAGTCCGAAAATATCTCGATCAGGTTCGCCCGGCACTCGGCGATGTTGTCTTCGAGCAGTTCAATGCCGTAAATGCACATAAGGCCGAGAAGGGAGTAATGCGCCTTCTCAAATTGGGATTTTCCAAACTTGGTTTCGACGGCAGCAAGTTTTCTCTGCAGAACGCGAACCAGAAAATTGCCACTCCCGCAGGCCGGTTCCAGAAAACGTGAGTCAATTCTGTCCGTCTCGTCTTTGACGAGGTCGAGCATGGCGTCGACCAGCCATGGCGGCGTGAACACTTCGCCATGGTCGGCAACTCGTTTCTTTGATCTTATCAGGCTCATGTTCTAGTAATGGCAGCTTGGCTCGACCCGGTAAACACGAGATGAGCGCGTCGCGGTATGTTTGCGGCCTATGCGGTCGAGAGGCGCGCAGATCGGAGGGCCGCTCAGGGTGAAGATACTCCCCCGCATTGCTGTCTCCCAGGCTCGGCAGGTTGCCAAGCGTTCCTCACCGCGTCCACGTCGAGCGGGGTCTTGCCCTAGTTCCCCACGCCCGGCGTCGCGGCGAGGGCGGACTGCTTTGCCTTCCTGACGACTTTGGCTTCCTTTGCTGCGATCCTGAGTTCGATTTCTGTTCCATCTCGCGAACGCCACCGGCGTCGAAGTGCACAGCCAGTCCGCTGAAAAAAACTAGCGAAGTCAGTTTATTACAGGCAATTCACCAAAACAGAGCAGTCCTCAGGTCCGGAGAATACTGGCCCTTAGAGACCGCTTTCGGGCCTCCAGGAGCCGGGGCCAGTGCTCAGCCCCTCCCGCATAACCCTCGAATACAACGAGAAAATCCGGCCGCAGCCGGATCGGGAGAACGCTTTCGCGGGGGCAAGTGGCGGACCGAACGGGATTCGAAAGGTCAAGACGCTCAGCAACAGACGGCAGGTAAGGAACTGCGGTTGCCCCCTCCCGCAACCAATGCCTCGCAGTCGCCAGCTGCATTCGGTGAGAGGCGTTTACCTCGCCCTCCCGCAACCATTTTTCCAAAATATATCAGATACTTAAAACCCGAGTGTTTCACTTGTGAGAACGGCGGTGCAAAACTCGGCCACGGTAGCGGCGGGATAGTCCTGCTGCGGGCGGCGTAAAAACCGGCCACTTTGCTCTTCTTGTGACGGCAAGAGGGGCGTGGAGATGCATACCGTGGATTTGTATTTGAAGGTTCGCCTGGCGTGTGGCGAAGGCATGAGCCAGCGAGAAGCAGCGCGTCATTTCAATGTTTCGCGCGACAGCGTGGCCAAGATGCTGGCGTTTTCAGCGCCGCCCGGTTATCGGCGTCAGCAGCCGATCAAGCGCCCCAAGCTGGACGGGTTCACCGAGATCATCGACGCGTGGCTGGACGGGGATCGTGAGACCCACCGCAAGCAGCGCCATACCGCCAAGCGGGTGTATGACCGGTTGCGCGAGGAGCACGGTTTCACCGGCGGCTACACGATCATCAAGGACTACATCCGGGACCGCGAGCGGCGTGGACGTGAGATGTTCGTGCCGCTCGCCCACCCGCCCGGGGATGCGCAGGCGGATTTCGGCGAAGCCATGGTGGTCATCGAGGGCACCGAGCAGAAGGCCCATTTCTTCATCCTCGATCTGCCGCACAGCGATGCCTGCTTCGTGCGGGCCTATCCTGCGGCGACGGCGGAGGCCTGGATGGATGGCCATGTTCATGCCTTTGCCTTCTTCGGCGGCGTCCCGCAGTCGGTCCTCTATGACAACGACCGCTGCCTGGTCTCGAAGATCCTGGCGGACGGGACGCGCAAGCGCGCCACGCTGTTCAGCGCCCTGCAGTCGCATTACCTGGTGCGGGATCGCTACGGGCGGCCCGGCAAGGGCAACGACAAGGGTAAGGTCGAAGGGATCGTCGGTTACGCCCGCCGGAACTTCATGGTGCCGGTCCCGTGTTTTGCCAGCTGGGACGCGTTCAACGCGGATCTGGAGGCCCAATGCCGCAAACGCCAGAACGAGATCCTGCGCGGCCACAAGGAAACGATCGGCGAAAGGCTGCAGCGCGATCTGGCGGCGATGAAGCCCCTGCCCGGGGCGCCATTCGAGGCTTGCGCGCAGGCCAGCGTCCAGGTCAGTTCGCAATCACTCGTGCGCTACGAGACCAACGATTACTCGGTTCCCGTCGCCTATGGTCACCAGAATGTCTGGGTGCGCGGCTATGTCGATCAGGTCGTGATCGGCTGCCGGGGGGACGTCATCGCCCGGCATCCGCGGTGTTACGCGCGCGAGGATGTGGTCTTCGACCCGGTCCACTACCTCCCGCTGATCGAACGCAAGATCAACGCCCTGGACCAGGCTGCGCCTTTGGCGGAATGGGATCTGCCCGAAGAGTTCCAGACCCTGCGCCGTCTCATGGAGGCACACATGCTGAAGATGGGTCGGCGTGAGTATGTGCAAGTCCTGAGACTGCTGGAGACATTCGGCCTCGACGACCTCCACGCGGCGGTCAAGGATGCGCTGCGCCTGCGCGCGACAGGCTTCGATGCGGTCAAGCATCTTCTGCTTTGCCGGATCGAGAAGCGCCCGCCCAAGCTGGACATGGCCAGCTATCCCTACCTGCCGCGTGCCGACGTCGAGACGACCTTGACCGCGAGCTATATGACCCTGATGGCGGAGGCGGCGGAATGACGGAGGCTCCGCAGATCCTGCTCGCCCATCACCTGAAGACCCTGAAGCTGCCGACCTTCCTGCGCGAATACGAGAAGCTCGCCCGTCAATGCGCCACCGAAGGGCTGGATCACGTTCAGTTCCTGGCGCGCCTGGTCGAATTGGAGATGATCGACCGCGAACGCCGGATGGTCGAGCGTCGCATCAAGGCGGCGAAGTTCCCGGCCGCCAAGGGCCTGGACAGCTTCGACTTCAAGGCGATCCCGAAGCTCAACAAAATGCAGGTGCTGGAACTGGCCCGCTGCGAATGGATCGAGCGGCGCGAGAACACCATTGCCCTCGGCCCGAGCGGCACCGGCAAGACCCACATCGCCTTGGGACTCGGATTGGCGGCCTGCCAGAAGGGGTTGCCTGTCCGCTTCACCACCGCCGCGGCGCTGGTCAATGAGTTGATGGAGGCCCGCGACGAACGCCGTCTGCTGCGCCTGCAAAAGCAACTGGCCAGCGTCAAGCTGCTCATCATCGACGAGCTGGGCTTCGTGCCGCTCTCCAAGACCGGCGCCGAGCTGCTGTTCGAGCTGATCTCGCAGCGCTACGAGCGCGGGGCCACGCTGATCACCAGCAACCTGCCATTCGACGAATGGACCGAAACCTTCGGCACCGAACGTCTGACCGGGGCCCTACTCGACAGACTAACCCACCACGTCAACATCCTCGAGATGAACGGCAAGAGCTATCGCCTCGCGCAGAGCCGCGCGCGAAAGTCAACCGACACCGCCTGAGACGACCCTCGCTGCCTTGGCCCTGACGGGCCAAGGCGGCCAGTCATCCGCCAGCTATTTGGGAAGCGCGGCTGACTGGCCGCAGCCACGTGGCGCGCGTTACGCCCAAATCCAAAGTGGCCGGATTTTGTGCCGCCCAATGGCCGGATTTTACTCCGCCGTTGACAACTTGTGTAAGAGCATGCGCGTTTCACTTCAACGCCACCTCAACGTTTTGCGAGTCCCCCTGAAAAGCAGATATCTTCGGGCGACCAGATGCCCGCTCAATGAGGTTCCGTATATCCAACTTCTCACTTGTCGATCCGGTCGTCGGCAGAACGCAGTGAGTGTCGGCCCAGGTGGGTCTGGCATGCCGCTGCCATTGGGCGCAGTTGGCCAAAAAAGTGTGCTCTGCGCCGATCAACAGTCTATCCTTCTCCCTATGTGCAATCTTTATTCGAACACCATGTCTTCGACCGAGATGCGCCGGTTATTCGTTGTGGGTACCGCGCATGACAGGCTCGGGAACGCAGAGCCTTTGCCAGCGATCTTTCCCAAAGGCATGTCTCCCATCGTCGGCATGGATGCCGAAGGCACCCGCTGGTTGCAGAACGCGCATTGGGGCTTCGTGCTGCCGCAGGTCTCGAAGAAGACAGGCAAGCCGATCCAGCCCAAGGCTGTCAACAACGCGCGAGATGACAAGCTGCAACACTCGCGCTTCTGGATGAAGAGTTTCAAGGATCGCCGCTGCCTCATCCCGGCGACCAGCTTCTGTGAGCCCAAAGGCCGCAATCCGGCGACCTATGTCTGGTTCGGTGTGAGAGGTGACGGCGTGCGCCCCCATTCGCTCTGGCCGGCATCTGGCGCGTCTTCAAAGGCAATTATGGCGGGGATGAGAACCGCGAGATGACCACCTCATCCATGGTCACGACCACGCCGAACGCGCTGACCAAAGAAACGCATCCCGATCGGATGCCGATGACCCTGGATCCGAATGACTACGAGACATGGCTGACCGGCACGCCGGATGAGGCCTTTGCCCTGATCAGGCCCTTCCCGGCCGACAGCAATGTCATCCATCAAAGCGGCGAAGGTCTCAAATCGGATCCTGCGCTGCGGGTCTGGACTTTTCTGGATAACCACGCGACTTGTGGGAGACGGCCTCATTGCACCGACCGGCCGAAATATGCCGGAACACGGTCTACCCACTTCACACAGATGACCTCGGACACGATCGATCTGGTCGCCACCGCAGAGACCGACGCGAAGAACCCTTTGCTGTCAATGGTGCCCGCATGATGCGCTGCAAGCGCAGCCGACCGTTCCCAGCTTCTTTACGGACGGTCAAGTCATCGGCGAACGCAGGCGCAGCACCCGACACGCAGGGCGGGAAGTGTGAATTCGCTGCATCAGCAAGATTTTCTCGGTGCAACCTCGAAAGCGGACACATGACGGATTCCACCTCGCAGCCAGTGTCCACAACCTCAGGAAGCTCGAAATGCTTCCTCATATCCCGAAAGCAGCCCGCTGGCGAAGAGCAGGCGCACGCGCCTCAAATCTTAGAAGGAGGGCAATCTGGCTACCGAACCGGATTGTTCAACGGAATAGCTCAAATCAACCCTTGCGCAAACGGAGCTGTCCACAAATGGCAGCACCACAAGGACTCCTCTCACCCGCTGACGGCCGCCTAGAACCGCTCACCGCCGGTTGATTTGGCGCAAGGCGCCCGCTCGAATCCAGGGTAGTATGGCCTTGCGACAAGGGAAAGGATATCCGATGTACAACAATGTTCTGGTTCCGGTGTCATTTGATACCGAGCGCGACAGCGCCGGCTCGCTGGCTGTGGCAAAGCACCTGGCCGGTGAGAATGGCAAGATTGCGTTGCTGCATGTCGTCGAGCAGGTGCCCAATTACGTGCTTTCCGCCTTGCCCTCAGAGTATCAGTCCGATGCCCGCGAGACCGCCGAGAAGGAGCTGGCCGACATGGCCGCGACCCTGCCGAATGCCAGCGCGCATGTGATCGCGGGGCATGCCGGCCGCACCGTTCTGGATTGGGCCGAAAAAAATCAACCCGATTGCATCGTCATCGCAAGTCACAGGCCCGGCATGCAGGATCTGCTTCTGGGATCGACGGCGACCCAGGTGGTGCGCCATGCCAATTGTGCGGTGCATGTGATCCGCTGAGGCGTCGCAGGGGTCGCGCGTTTGGGAGCGGGTCTTTCGGCTCGGCAGGACGCGGTTTCCCAGATCCGCGGTCTCGATCGGGGACGCGGGCTTAATGGCTTCGCTCATCCGCCTGACGGCAAAGGCCGCGCATGCGGCGTCTGGACATGGAACCATCCAAGGCATCGTGCAGACGCGCGATCGGAACATTGTCAGGTACGGTCGGTGATTGGCTGTTGGCCCCGGGCCGGGATGCCCACATATATCCTGTATGGTATCCGACTTCTTCGCCTCGCTATGGCATCGCGCCCAATACATCCCGCTGTGGTCCGCGCTGTCTGCCACGCGCCTGCGCAGCCTCGATCATCGCGCCCGGCTTTTCGGGGGTATGGTCGGTCTTGCGATGCGCTGGTTTCCGCCCGCGCGCTGGCGCTTCGACAAAGAAGTGCTGCGGGTGTTTCCCGACATGCCGCGCGGCCAGCGCGCCGCCCTCAGGCGCGAGATGGGTCGCAACATGGGGCGCACCCTGTTCGAGATCCTCCGCAGCGCGGAGTTCCAGTCGAGACCGGACCGCTTTCATGTGTCCGGCCCCGGACTGGCCGCGTTGGAAGAGGCGCGCGCTGTGGGAAAGGGAGCGATCGTCGTGTCCGGGCATTTCGGGCAGTGGGACGCGGTGCGCGCCGTTCTGAAAGCGCGCGGGATGGAGACCGGCGCCGTCTATCGCAAGCAGAAGAACCGCTTTTACCAGCGCGGGTTCCTCGCCGGCATCGAAGAGGGCGGCCGGCCGGTGATCGCGACGGGACGGGCCGGCACGATGGAGCTGGTGCGCCACCTGCGCCGGGGTGGCTTTCTGGCCATCATGCTCGACGAGAAATATGCCGAAGGCGAACGCGTGCCGTTCCTCGGCCTGCCGGCGCTAACATCGACGGCGCCCGCCGCCCTGGCGCTGAAATACGATCTGCCCCTTGTCCCCGCCTACGGGACGCGCCGGCCGGATGGCGCGGAGTTCGATGTCGAATTCGAAGCTCCCATTCCCCATTCGGACGCCCTCACGATGACAAAAGCCGTCAATGACAGCCTTTCCGCCCGCGTCCTCGACAATCCGGGACAGTGGTACTGGATGCTGCGCCGGTGGACGGGTGCCTGACGCCGCCAGCGCGGGTGAAGGCGGCGGTGACCGCGCCCGGCGGAAAGTTGGTCATCCCGGGGCCGGGACCGGCGCTGTGACGCTGTGACAGGGCCCGACCGGTTGCGGGCCTCGCCCTCGCGGATCTCAACCCCGCTGGTATACGTGATCCGGCCAAGGCGCGTTCGAGCGGCGTCTCATCGCGGATCAAACTTGCCGACGGGGATCTTGAGATACCTGTGCCCGTCGGCCTCATCCTCTGGCAGGCGTCCGCCCCGAATGTTGACCTGAAGGGCGGCGAGCATCCGTGCGGGCAAGGGCAGTGTCGCGTCGCGCGCGTTCCGGGTCGCGATGAATTCGGCCTTGCCGATCCCGTCTTTGACGTGGCGGTTTCGCAAGCGATGTTCGGCCACGGTCGCCATGTATTCGGGCGCGGCATCCTCATCCGGGTAATCGTGACCGACGTAAAGCCGGGTATAACCGGGAAGATCGAGGATCATCCGGAGCGAGGCCCAGAGATCTTCAGTGCTGCCGCCGGGGAAATCGGCCCGGCTGGTGCCGCGTTCGGGCATCATCAAGGTGTCGTGGACGAATGCCGCATCGCCAGCGACATAGGTGATCGAGGCCAGCGTGTGACCGGGCGAAAACATCACCTTCACGGGGATCTCGCCGACCATGAAATCCTCGCCCTCGGCGAACAGATGGTCCCATTGCGTGCCGTCGGTCGGGAAATCGTCATCCAGATGGTAGAGGCCCTTCCAGAGTTCCTGCACCTCAGTCACCTTTTCACCGATGGCAGTGGGTGCGCCAAGTTTCGTGGACAGATAGGGGGCCGCGCTGAAATGATCGGCGTGGGGGTGGGTGTCGAGCACCCGGACCACCTCGAGTCCCTCGTCGCGGACATAGCTCAGGATCTCGTCGGCGCTTTCGGTGGTGACCGCCCCGGCCTCGGGGTGGAAGTTCCAGACCGGGTCGACGATGGCGGCTTTCCGCGTCTCGGGGCAATGAAAGACATATTGCAGGCTGCCGGTCGGTCTGTCGAAAAAGGCGCGGATGATCGGGGTCATGCGTGTATCCTGCGTTCGGGTGTTTCAGCGGAACGGCGCGCGCGTCCGGAAATCCATCATCTCAGGAAGGCCGGCGTCAGGTCGGGTGCCGCCAACCTCGGCCAAGCGGCGGTGGCATCCGCCCTGCCAACCGCGCGCGCAGCAAATATCTTGACCACCAGGAACGAACGCGCGCCCGTGCCGGTCATGAACGGTACGGGCAAATCCTCTTCGGCGGCGGCCCAAGTATCGGGAAAGGCGCATCATGCATCCATGAAACAGGTCTTCAACGCGTTCCCCGGAGCTGCCCGCGCCTGGGTTGAGAGCCACGTCGCACGCGTCAGGACCTTTGCACGCATCGAGACGGCGCAGCGTCCCGTGTGTCTCCGACGCCACTTGGGCGCGTCCCTGTTCGGAATGGGTCGTACTGGCGTCCATTATTTCTGACATCCGGGCTCGTTTATTCTCTGTGGCCGTGAAGGCGGTGGTGTCTGCGCCAGCGCATCTGGCATGGCGACGCAGATCACCGTGGCGCCAAGGAGACCTCGCATTGGTCCGATGTCGGCCATCGTGAAGCGGCCTTCACTTGAACCGCGACATGGCGCTCTTGAACGCGTCCGACATGGTGTCCCACATCTTGTCGAAGCCGGATTTCATGTCCTCCCACGCGTCGTCGCTGGCTTCCCGCATCTCTTTCAGCTTGGCTTCGGCCTCGTCGCGCTTGCTGCGCATCTCTTTCAATTGCTTTTCGTACTCGGCCTTCGAATCGGCCTCGGCCTCGTCCACCTTGGCTTTCATCTTGTCGATCTCGGCGTTCCACTCGTCGAGCTTCGCCTTGGCTTTTTCGATATACTGTTCGCGCTCGGACATTCAGGATCTCCTTTTGACTAGGGTCGGGTCGCCCCCGAAATGACGAAGTATAGGTGATGTTTGGGCGTGCCCGTTTGATCTATGTTAATGAACGTAGAAAACTTTGGAACCCACCATGTAATGTGAACCGATTTAGATCGAGAAGATGAAAGCCAAGGTGGACGAGGCCGATGCCGTGCTCGCCGCAATGGGACGGCGGCCCAATGTCGAGGATCTGGGGCTGGACACGCTGGGCGTGCCGCTCGACGACAAGGGCATGCCAAGGATCGACCCCGCAACCCTGCGCATCGGCGACCTGCCGATCTTCCTGACGGGCGACGCGAACGGTTATCGCCCGCTGCTGCACGAGGCCGCGGATGAGGGGCATATCGCGGGCCGCATGGCGGCACCGGGTGCCGGCCGCGGCGGCCTGTGCCGACGCACGCCCCTGTCCATCGTGTTCTCGTCGCCCCAGGTGGCGCGGGTCGGCCCCCCGCTGTCTGACCTGCAGCATAGGGACATCGTCGCCGGCAGCGTAGATTTCTCGAGACAGGCGCGGGCGCGCATGGCACAAACCGCCGCTGGTGTGCTGCACCTTCACGCCGACCGCTCCAGCGGTCGGCTTCTGGCCGCAGAGATGTGCGTGCCCGGCGCCGAACATCTGGCCCATCTTCTGGCCCTCGCGGTCGAGCGCGACCTGACTGTGTCCGACATGCTGGCGATGCCCTTCTACCACCCGGTCCTCGAAGAGGGCCTGCGCAGTGCCTTGCGCGATCTGGCAAGGCACGTGCCCGACGCGGGCGGATCCGATCTTTCGGGCTGCGAGGCAATCGGTCATGACGCGCTGGATTGACGCGAACCGTCTCCGCGCCGGCATGAGTGCCATTATCGAGGATCACGTCCAAATATTCCCAGAAAATTGGCCTGACGCCGACCATCGGACTGCTATTCGAGCCTTGTTCTAGGTAATCAGGCCAAGGAGTGCGTGCAATCCTGCAGCCCTGCCTGATGGCCAAGACCCCGATCCGTACTTGGCGTCCCGTAATGTCATCTCGATCTGCATCGGGAGCTGAGTTTCACCATGCCTGACACACAAGATGCCGCGCAGTGGGCCAGGGACCTCCACCGGCAGATCGATCGGCATGATCGCCTTTACCACGTCAAAGACGCGCCGGAGATTTCGGACACGGAATACGACCGGTTGTTCGCCGAACTCCAGAAGCTCGAGCAGGCGCATCCCGATCTCGTAACCCCGGATTCGCCGACGCAGCGCGTCGGTGCAGAGCCGGTATCCGACCTTGGAAAGGTCAAGCATGTGATACCGATGCTGAGCCTTGACGCGGTGCGCACCAATGAGGAGGTCTCGGAGTTTCTCAAGTGGGTCCGTGACGAGACGGGCGACGCCGACAGCATGCTCGTGGCCGAGCCGAAATTCGATGGCCTGTCGATCGAGGTCGTCTACGAGAATGGTGGTTTCCTTCGGGGCGCGACCCGCGGCGATGGCGAGACGGGCGAGGATATCAGCCATACGCTGCGGGCTGTCCGCGCCCTTCCCCTGCATCTGGAAGCAGCCGATGATCTGAGCGACAGGATTGCCCTGCGCGGCGAAGCGATCCTGCCCAGATCGAGCTTTCAGAAGGTCAACAAGGCGCGGGTGGAGCGCGGGGATGCGCCTTTCACCAACCCGCGTAATGCGGCTGCCGGGCTTTTGCGTCGCCTCGATCCGTCCCTGGCAGAGGACACAAGGTTTGCCGTCACCTTTTACGACGCGTCCGGGATCGATGACGACACGGCCCCGACACAATGGGCGCTTCTCGATCGGCTCCGGGACCTCGGGCTGCCGGTGATCGGCAACAGGGCGCGCTGCGGCACGTTTGAAGATGTCGCGGCGTTCCACGATTCACTCCAGCAGGCCCGCGACGATCTGGATTACGAGATCGACGGGATCGTCCTCAAGCTTGATGCGCGCGCGGCCCGGGAGGCGCTCGGCACGCGCAGCCGAAGCCCGAGATGGGCGATCGCCTGGAAGTTTCCGCCGAGGCGCGAGGAAACCCGGATCGCGGATATCGTGGTCAGCGTCGGCCGCACGGGCGCGCTGACGCCTGTGGCGCTGCTCGACCCGGTCGATGTTGGCGGTGTGACCGTGGCGCGGGCGACAC
Organism: Roseovarius tibetensis; assembly: GCF_050896375.1. Classification (NCBI taxonomy): domain Bacteria; kingdom Pseudomonadati; phylum Pseudomonadota; class Alphaproteobacteria; order Rhodobacterales; family Roseobacteraceae; genus Roseovarius; species Roseovarius tibetensis. Next base: position 35,205 of record NZ_JBPBBB010000018.1, on the reverse strand, counting down.
TTCACAATGAAGAGGAGGTGCATCGCAAGGACCTTCGCGTCGGGGACACGGTGCGGATCGCGCGGGCGGGCGACGTGATCCCTGAGGTCTGCGAGCGCGTCCCGCGACCGGGTGTCGCGCGGGCAGAGCCATTCGGGATGCCCGATCACTGCCCCTCCTGCGGGGCCGCGGTCGAACGGTCCGGGCCGCTGACCTGGTGCCCCGCCGGGATCGCCTGCCCCGCACAGTTGCAGGGACGACTGGTGCATTACGGCGCAAGAGCGGCGATGGATATCGAGGGCTTGGGTGAAAAGACCTCCGCGCAGCTCGTCGACCGCGGGATGGTGGAGGATATTGCCGATCTCTACGACCTGAGCGTTGAGGGTCTCGCGGGCCTCGACGGGTTTGCCCGCAAATCGGCCACGGCCCTGCATGATGCGATCCATGACCGGCAGGAGGTGACGCTGGACCGGTTTCTCGCAGCTCTCGGGATCCGCCATGTCGGAGAGGACGTCGCGCGCAGGCTTGCCCGCGCCTTCGGCACGCTCGACGAGCTGAAGCAGGCATCGCAGGCAGAGATCGAAGCGACGGGCGGCATCGGCGCCGAAACCGCGGCAAGCATCAGGGCATTTTTCGACGAGCCGAGGAACAGGGAGGTGATCGCCCGGCTGCTTGAGGCCGGGGTGTCGCCGCAACCGCTCGAACAGGAGGGAACATCGCTGAAGGGCAAGACCTTCGTCTTGACGGGCAAGCTGCAGCGATGGACCCGCGAGGACGCGACCGAAGAGATCGAACGCCGCGGCGGATGCGTGGCCTCGAGCGTCAGCGGCAGGACCGATTACGTGGTCGTGGGAACGGATCCGGGTGCCAAGCTGCAGGATGCGCGGGACGAAGGTGCCGAGACCCTGGACGAAGACGCATTCGCGAAGATGCTTGACTGAAGGAGACCGGAGCGATGCCCGTACATAACAGCGAAATCGCGTCGATATTCGACCACGTCGCGGACCTTTTGGAAATCCGGGATGCCAACCGCTTTCGCGTCCGTGCCTACCGGAACGCGGCCAACACGATCCGCGACCAGAGCCGGTCGGTGGCCCGGATGCTCGGCGCGGGCGAGGATCTGAGCGCATTGCCCGATATCGGAGAGGATCTTGCGGAAAAGATCGCCGAGATCGTGCGCACCGGTCATCTGCCGCTTCTCGACGAGATTGCGCGAGAGGTCCCCGAAGCCACGGTTCAGGCCACCCGCATTCCCGGTATCGGGCCAAAGCGCGCGCGGGCTCTGTTCGAGGCGCTGGATCTGACCTCGATCGACGATCTGCAGGCGGCTGCCGAGGCTGGCAGGATCGCCGGGATCGAAGGCTTCGGCCCGAAGACCCAAGAGAAGATCCTTGAGGAACTGAAAACGGGCAATATCACTGACCGCCGGTTCCGGCTCGATACTGCCGAGGAATTCGCCGAGCCGCTGCTGGCATGGGTGCGGCAGATCGACGGTGTGAAAAAGGCCGAAATCGCCGGCAGCTATCGCCGGCGAAAGGAAACGGTCGGCGATCTGGATATCCTTGTCGCAGGCGCGGATGGCGGCACCATCATCGACCGGTTCACGGCCTATGACGAGGTCGAGGATATCGCATCGCAGGGCAGGACACGGGCGACCGTGACGCTGCGATCGGGGCTTGACGTTGACCTGAGGGTGATCCCCGAGGCAAGCTGGGGGGCGGCCTTGCATTATTTCACCGGCTCGAAGGCGCATAACATCGCCGGGCGCCGCAGGGCACAGGCGCGCGACCTCAAGCTCAACGAATACGGCCTGTTCGACGGTAAACACCGCGTGGCCGGCGCAACGGAGGAGGAGGTTTACGACAGCATCGGACTGCCATGGATCGCCCCCGTCCTGCGCGAGAACCGGGGCGAAATCGAGGCCGCGCAGGACGGACGATTGCCAGACCTCGTCACGCGCGACGACATCAAGGGCGATCTGCATGTGCACACCAAGGCCTCGGACGGCAAGAACACGCTGCGCGAGATGGCGGAGGCGGCGCGGGACATGGGGTATGAATACCTCGCGATCACCGATCACTCGAAAAGCCAGACCCAGGCCGGCGGGCTGAGCCGGCACGATCTCGAGGCGCAGATCGACGAGATCGCATCATTGGACGAAAAGCTTGACGGCATCCGTCTTCTGGCCTCCTGCGAGGTGGACATCCTCGAGGAAGGACGGCTCGATTTTCCCGACTCCCTCCTGCGGAAACTGGACCTTGTCGTTGCCTCGGTGCACGCGAAACTCGATCTCTCCGAGACCGAGCAGACCGAGCGGATCCTGCGGGCGATGGACAACCCTCTGGTCACCATCATCGGTCATCCGACCGTGCGGCTGATCGGCGTGCGCAGGGCCTTTGCGGTCGACATGAACCGCCTCGTGGAGGCCGCGAAGGACAGCGGTTGCATGCTTGAACTCAACGCCAATCCGAGCCGGCTGGACCTTAACGACCTTGATTGTCGCATGGCTGCCGAACGCGGCGTTGGCATCGCGATATCCACCGACGCGCATTCCACCGGCGGGCTGGCCAACATGCGCCACGGCATTGATCAGGCCCGGCGCGGCTGGCTCTCGGCGGCGCAGGTGGTCAACACGCTGAGCTGGAGCGACCTATCCGGCAGGTTACGACGAACCTGAGAACGTGAATGGCTGCGGTGGGTGCCGGTCCTGCGCAAGCCGAAGCAACGCGTGAATATTCCACCCGATTGATCCGTATCAATGAGGGTCCGGGGTGATCTGCTAGGGGTGCGAGCAACGCGGTGGCAGGATGCATGGCTGGATTACGGGGATCGGTCCCGGGTGCGGGTACCGTGTCACCGGCGCACGGGTGCGATGACAGAGTTCGCAAGTCACAAGGAGCATGGTCATGACAACCGATGATAGCGATATCCCGACCCTGAAAGAGGCGCTCCGGCAGCCTTGCAAGTTTCGCGACATGTCGCTCGCGATGGAGCCGATGCCGAATTACAGCAGCACGCCGGACGGCCCCAACGAAACCCCGATCGCGTTCTGGGCGTCATGGGATCTGGGCGATCGTCCACGGCGGATCGCCCTTCTTCTGGATGACTGTCAGGAAGAGTATCGCGCCTATGCCGGGGACATCCTGCCCAACATGGTCCGGATCGTCGATGCCTTCCGAACGGCGCGCAGTCGGAGTGATGGCGTCTGCATCGCCTGGAGTGCGTGGAGCCGGCGTTTCGATGACGGAATTTCGAACGCCATGGATCGCTGGTACGGTCCCAGGGGTCTGCGCCCCGACAACCCGGAAAACGCGGCCTATGTCTTTACCGGTGCGCCCGGGCTGGAACCTCTGGCCGAGATTGCCCCGACCGATGATGAAGTGGCAGATGGCTGGTTCTATCACGGCAAGCATCTCGACATGTTCTGGACGTTCGACCCGGACGGTGCCTCTTATCTGGACAAGAAGCTCAAGGCGCTCGATATCGACACGATCGTGATCGTCGGACTCTGGACGGATGAATGCGTGCTGAGCACCGCCTATGCCGGCAACTCGCGGGGCTATGACGTGGTGGTCGTCGGCGATGCCGTCGCCACGGCGACGGCGAACCAGCAAACCGCGCTCACGGTCGCCAACAGCACCGTCGCAAAGGTGCTCGCAACCGAGGATGTCGTCCGGTATATGCAAAACGACTTTGACACTGGCCAGCCGGGGGCGGTGAAGGGCACGCGCTTTCCCGATGGCCGCAAGGACGACTGATCCCTGCGCGCCGCGCCCGCAACCCCTGAAACGAAAGGCATGACCCGATGGGCGGAAAGACGGGATTTCTGCTGGCAGCCGGCCTTCTCGTGCTTGTCGGCGCCGGAGCCCTCTACTGGATGATGAACCGGACTGACGGCCCGCCGCCCGGGTTTGCCACCGCGAACGGGCGGATCGAGGCCGAACGCGTGGATGTCGCCACGAAATTCGCCGGACGCCTGACAGAGATCACGGTCAGCGAAGGTGACAGGGTCGAGGCGGATCAGGTGCTGGCCCGGCTCGACGACACGCAGCTTAGGGCGCAACTGCGTGAGGCCGAAGCGCATGTCGTCTCGGCCCGCGAGGCGCTGGCGGAACGTCGCGCGGTGCTGGCGGAAAGAAAAAGCACGCTGACCTTCGCCGAAAAGGAACTTTATCGCGCTGAGGAACTGGGCGCGCGTGGCTTTGCCTCCGGGGAAACCATCGATCTGCGCCTGTCGAAAAAGGAGTCGGCCGAGGCGGCGGTGGAGTCGGCGAAGGCCGGCATCGCTGCGGCGCAGGCCCGGATCGAGGCCGCGCAGGCCACTGTCGACCGGCTGCGCGCGGATCTCGCCGATTATGCCCTGCGCGCGCCGCGTGCGGGGCGTGTGCAGTATCGCCTCGCCGAGCCGGGCGAGGTGCTGGGCGCCGGGGCACGTGTCCTCACCCTGCTGGATCTGAGCGACGTGGTGATGACCGTCTACCTGCCGACCGGCGCGGCGGGGCGGCTCGCCTACGGGGCCGAGGCGCGGCTGGTGCTCGATGCCGCCCCCGATTACGTGATTCCGGCGCATGTCAGCTTTGTCGCGGGCGAGGCGCAGTTCACCCCCAAATATGTCGAGACCGAGGAGGAGCGCGAGAACCTGATGTTCCGGGTCAAGCTGCGCATCCCGCCCGAGATCCTCGCCGACTATCAGGACGTGGTGAAGACCGGTGTCCCCGGGCTCGCCCATGTGCGCATAGATCCGGGCGCGCAATGGCCCGAAGAACTGGCCGTCCGGCTGCCCGATGTCCGCTGAGACGATCACCGCCGATCTGGCGCATATCAGCCACCACTACGGCGCGGTCACGGCGCTGGACGATGTCAGCCTGTCCTTTCCCCGGGGTCGGATGGTGGGGCTGATCGGGCCGGACGGGGTCGGAAAATCCACGCTTCTGGGCCTGATGGCCGGGATCCGGCGGATCCAGGAGGGCCGGGTCGCGGTGCTGGGCGGCGACATGGCCGACCCCGCGCATCGCGCCGCGAGCTACCCGCGCATCGCCTACATGCCGCAAGGCCTGGGGCGGAACCTTTACCCGACGCTGTCGGTGCAGGAGAATGTCGATTTCTTCGGCCGGCTCTTCGGGCAGGGCGCGGCGGAACGCGATTCACGGATAAAGGAGCTTCTGGACAGCACCGGGCTGGCCCCCTTCGCGGCGCGTCCGGCGGGAAAGTTGTCGGGTGGCATGAAGCAGAAGCTGTCGCTGTGTTGCGCGCTGATCCACGACCCCGATCTGCTGATCCTCGACGAGCCCACGACCGGCGTCGATCCGTTGTCGCGCAAGCAGTTCTGGGACCTCATCGATCGCATCCGCGCGCGGAGCGAGGGCATGACCATGGCGATCGCCACGGCCTACATGTCCGAGGCCGAACGCTTTGACCACGTGGTCGCGATGGATGCGGGCCGGGTTCTGGCCACCGGCACGCCGCAGGATCTGCGCTCCGAGGCCGGGGCGGACACGCTGGAAGAGGCGTTCATCGCCTTCCTGCCGGAAGAGAAACGCGCCGGCCACGGCGAAGTGCATCTGCCCCCGCGCGACCGGACCGAAGGCCACGCCGCGATCGAGGCCGAGGGGCTGACCAAGCGATTTGGCGACTTCACCGCCGTCGACGATGTCAGTTTCGAGATCGAGAAGGGCGAGATCTTCGGGTTTCTCGGCTCCAACGGGTGCGGCAAGACCACCACGATGAAGATGCTGACCGGCCTGCTGGAGCCGACCGAGGGCCAGGCCAGCCTTTTCGGCAAGCCGGTGGACAGCCGTGATCTCGCGACGCGGCGCCGGGTCGGATACATGTCGCAATCCTTTTCGCTCTATTCAGAGCTTTCGGTGCGACAGAACCTCGTGCTGCACGCGCAGCTTTTTCAACTGACCGCTGCGCGGCGACGCGACCGCGTCGAGGAGTTGCTGGAGCGGTTCGAGCTTCGGGGCGTCGCCGGAAGCTACCCCAATACCCTGCCGCTCGGCGTCCGCCAGCGCCTGCAGCTGGCCGTCGCCGTCCTGCACAAGCCCGAGATGCTGATCCTCGACGAGCCGACATCGGGCGTCGATCCGGTGGTGCGGGACAGGTTCTGGGAATTGCTGATCTCGCTGTCGCGCGAGGATGGTGTCACGATCTTCATATCGACCCATTTCATGAACGAGGCCGAACGTTGCGACCGCATCTCGCTCATGCATGCGGGGCGGGTTCTGGCGGTGGGGGATCCCGAAAGCCTGCGCCGTGAGCGCGGGGCGGACAGCCTCGAGGACGCGTTCATCGCATATCTCGAAGAGGCCGCGGGTGAAGAGACGCCTGTCGAGGCGCCTGCGCCCGACCGCCAGCAACGCCGTGCCGAGGGCCGCCGCAGCCTTCTGTCGTCGGCCCGGATCTGGGCCTTTGCCCGCCGCGAGGGGGTCGAGCTCGGGCGCGATCCGATCCGGCTCAGCTTTGCACTTTTGGGGCCGATGATCCTGATGATCGCGGTCGGCTTCGGCATTTCCTTCGACGTCGAGAACCTGTCCTACGCGACCGTCGATCAGGATCGCAGCGCCGAGAGCCGTGCCCTGGGGCGTCAGTTTTCAAGCTCGCGGTATTTTCAGGACCATGGCGATCTGGACTCCGTCGCCGGCATGACGGGACCGCTGCGCAGGGGCGATATCACCATGGCCCTCGTCATCCCGCCGGATTTTGGTCACGATATCCTGGCCGGAAACCGGCCCGAGGTGGCGCTCTGGCTGGATGGCTCGAACACGGTGCGGGCCGAATCCGCGCGGCGCTACGCCGAGGCCGCCTTCGCCGGCTTTCTGACCGAGATGTCGCGGACCGCGACCGGTCAGGTGCCGGATCTCTATCCCGCGACGATCGAGCCGCGCTTTCGCTACAATCAGAGCTTCGATTCGGCCTACGCGATCCCGCCCGGCGTCCTGATGATGATGCTGATCATGATCCCGACGATGATGACCGCGCTAGGGATCGTGCGGGAAAAGGAGATGGGCTCGATCACCAATCTCTACGCGGCCCCGGTGCGCAAGCTGGAATTCCTGATCGGCAAGCAGATGCCCTACATCGCCGTCGCAATGGTCAGCTTCGTCATCCTGGTCGGCATGCTGCTGGTGGTGTTCGGCCTGCGCATCGAGGGCAGCCTGCTGGCGCTCGTGACCGGGGCCTTGCTTTACACGACGGCGGCGACGGGGTTCGGGCTGGTGATCTCCACCTTCGTGCGCAGCCAGATCGCCGCGATCTTCGGCAGCGCGATCATCGTGATCATCCCGACGGTGAACTTCTCGGGCATGCTCTACCCGGTCTCCACGCTTGACGGGGTGGCGCGGATCATCGGCGAATCCTTTCCCGCGCTCTATTTCCAGCGGATCAGCACCGGGGTGTTCAACAAGGGGCTTGGCCTTGGCGATCTCTACCTCAACCATCTGATCCTTGCGGGGTTCTGTGGGCTTTTCCTCGGTCTTGCCACCCTTTTGCTGCAAAAGCAGGAGGCCTGAGCCGATGCGTAGCTTGCGCAATGTCTTCCGCCTCGGCCTTAAGGAATTGTGGAGCCTGTTCCGCGATCCGGTCCTGATGGCGCTGGTTGCGTACACGTTCACCGTCGCGGTGTACGCGGTCGCCCACGGCGTGCGCACCGAGGTGCGCAACGCCGCGATCGCGGTGGTCGACGAGGACCGCTCGACCGTCTCCGGCCGGATCCGCGGTGCCTTCCTGCCGCCCTATTTCCAGCCTGCCGACCTGATCGGCATCGACGAGATGGGACCGGCGATGGATCACGGCCGCTACAGCTTCGTGCTGGATATCCCCGCCGGTTTCGAGGCCGACCTGCTGGCCGGGCGCCAGCCCGTGCTGCAACTGAATGTCGATGCAACGGCCATGACGCTGGCGGGCAACGGCACCGCCTATGTCACCCGGATCGTTCAGGACGAACTTGCCGACTACCTGTCGGGGCGCGATGCTGAAACCGCGCTGCCCGCCAGCCTCGTGCCCCGCGCGCGGTTCAATCCGAACCTGCAATCGCAATGGTTCTTCGCCGTGATGCAGGTGATCGGCAATGTCACGATCCTGGCTGTCGTGCTGTCGGGGGCGGCCGTGATCCGCGAACGCGAGCATGGCACGATCGAGCATCTCATGGTGATGCCGGTCACACCGCTGGAAATCATGCTGGCCAAGATCTGGGCCAACGGCCTCGTCATTGTCACCGCGGCGGTGCTGTCGCTGCTGGTGGTGGTCGAGACGCTGATGGGCATCCCGGTGCCGGGCTCGATCGCGGTCTTCGCCACCGGCGCGGCGATCTACCTGTTCTCGGTGACCGCATTGGGGATCATGCTGGCGACCTTCGCCACCACGATGCCGCAATTCGGCCTTTTGTCGATCCCGGTCTTTGTCGTGCTTTACCTGTTGTCGGGCGGTGTCACGCCGCTCGAGGCGATGCCGGAGCCGCTGCGCAGCCTGATGCACCTGTCGCCGGCCACGCATTTCACCAGTTTCGCGCAGGCGGTTCTCTATCGCGGGGCGGGGTTTTCACTGGTCTGGACCGACCTGCTTGCGGTGATCTGCATCGGTGCTGTCTTTCTGGGCCTCGCGCTTGGACGGTTCCGAAAGACCATGGCGGCGACCGGGTGAGGCGCCTGCCCCCTTCCGACCCCCGACCGCCGTTAGTGCGACCGCACCCACCAAGGGCCTGATCAGGAACAGGACAGACAGCATGACCGCCAATCATTCCCGCAACACCAAGGATGTCCTCGACGATCTCGGCGTCGACCCCGATCGCGGCCTCGACCACGGCGAGGTCAAACGGCGCCTCAAGGAGCATGGTCGAAATCGCCTGAGCGGAAAGCGAAGGGCAAGCCCGTGGCAGATACTCGTGGACCAGTTCAGAAGCCTTGTGATCGGCATCCTTGCCGTCGCGGCGATCGTCTCGTTTGCGACGGGCGAGATCGTCCAGATGTTCGCCATCCTCGCCGCGATCGTGATCAATGCCGCCATCGGCTTTGTCACCGAATGGAAGGCCGTTCGCTCGATGGCGGCGCTGCGCAGCCTGGGAACCGTGCAGACACGTGTCCGGCGCGGCGGCAAGAGCGCCTTGGTGGACGCAGAGACCCTCGTCCCGGGTGACGTGGTCCTGCTTGATGCTGGCAATGTCGTGACGGCGGACCTGCGGCTGATCGAATCCAACGGGCTGACCTGCGACGAGTCCCCCTTGACCGGGGAATCCGTCCCGGTGACCAAGACCTGTGATGCCGTGGACACTAACGCGCCGCTGGCCGAACGCGCCTCGATGGCCTTCAAGGGCACCGCAGTCACCGCCGGCACCGGCACCGGCGTGGTGGTCGAGACCGGGATGCAGACTGAACTGGGCGGCATTGCCCGGATGACGGCCGAAGCCGAGCAGGAGGTCAGCCCGCTGGAGAAACGGCTCGATCGGCTCGGGCGCAATCTGGTGGTGCTGACGCTGATAGTCGCGGCCGTCATCGCGGTTCTGGGCTGGCTTGGCGGCAAGGATATCCTTTCTATGCTAGAGACCGCAGTGGCGCTTGCCGTGGCCGCTGTCCCCGAGGGTCTGCCCATCGTGGCCACGGTGGCGCTGGCACGCGGCATGTGGCGGATGGCGGGGCGCAACGCGCTGGTGGAAAAGCTTGCGGCGGTCGAGACGCTTGGATCGACTAGCATGATCTTCGCCGACAAGACCGGAACGCTGACCCGCAACCGGATGCGCGTGGCCGCCCTGGCGCTGCCCGAGAGCGACGAGGATGTGCCATGGGAAGACGGTGCGCCGCCGCAAGAGCCGTCGAGACTGGCGCGTCGGCTGCTCGAGGTTGCTGCACTGTGCAACAATGCCGAACTGGCCGGCGACAATGCTGGCGAAACCGAAGGCGAAAAGCAGGATGCTGACCAGAGCGACTCCGATACCGGGGATCATCCGACAGGCACCGGCGATCCGATGGAACTGGCCCTGTTGCACGCCGCCGAAGCGCTGCGGATCAGCCGCGAGCGGCTTCTCGAAGAGCAACCCGAGGCGCGCGAGGAGAGCTTCGATTCTGAGACCAAGATGATGGCGACCTTTCATGAGGCCGAAGACGGCTACCGCGTCGCCGTCAAGGGCGCCCCCGAGGCTGTGCTGGAGATCGCGACGCATGTCGCCACCGGTGAGAGCGCGGCCGAGGCCCTGTCGGATCAGGAGCTACAGGACTGGGCGAAGCGCGTCGAGACGCTGGCCGCGCAGGGATTCCGGGTGCTGGCCATTGCGGAACGGCACGCCGACAACGCCAATGACGATCCCTATGCCGACCTGACCCTGCTGGGTCTTGTCGGGCTGGTCGATCCGCCGCGCGATGATGTGGCCGATGCCATAGACCAGTGCCACAGGGCGGGCATCGGCGTGGTCATGGTGACCGGCGACCAGCCCGTCACCGCAACGGCGATCGCGCGGGCCGTGGGTCTGGCGGACAGCCCCAGTGCGATCGTCGGCGCCGACCTGGCGCAGATGACGGGCGATGACGGCACGGAGACGCGAAACCGTCTGCGCGACCATCACGTCTTTGCCCGCGTGTCCCCGGAACAGAAGCTGGACCTCATCCGGCTCTGGCAGGAGGCGGGGGCCGTCATCGCAATGACCGGCGACGGGGTGAACGACGCACCTGCCCTCGAGAAGGCGGATGTCGGCATCGCCATGGGAAAACGCGGCACCGATGTCGCCCGCGAGGCCGCCGATATCGTGCTCAAGGATGACGCGTTCCCCACGATCGTCGCGGCGATCGAACAGGGGCGCACTATCTTCGAGAATATCCGACGGTTCATCGTGTATCTGCTGTCGGGCAATCTGGGCGAGGTTCTGGCTGTCGGCCTGTGCGCGGTGATCGGCGCCCCGCTGCCGCTATTGCCGCTTCAGATCCTGTTCATCAACCTCGTGCTCGATGTCTTCCCGGCCCTCGCGCTCGGCGTCGGGGGAAGCCCGGCCGATATCATGGACCGGCCGCCGCGCGACGCGAACGAGCCCGTTCTGACATGGCGGCACTGGATCGCGACGGGCCTTTGGGGTGGGCTGATCGCGGCGTCGGTCATGGCCGTGTTCTTCATCGCGCTGTGGCAGGACCTTGGACAGGACGCCGCGGTGACGATCGGGTTCCTGACCTTCGCACTGGCGCGGCTCTGGCATGTGTTCAACATGCGCGACGCGGGCACCGGCCCGATCCGCAACGCCGTCGTGCAAAATCCATGGGTATGGTATGCGATCGCGCTGTCGCTCGTCCTGCTGGCCGCCGCGGCATGGCTCCCCGGCCTCGCGACACTTCTCGGGGTGGTGGCGCTGGACCTGCTGGGTTGGATGCTGGTCCTTGGCGGCAGTCTCGTGCCGCTGGTGGTCGGGCAGACGGTGCTGAGCATCAGCGCCCGCGCCCGACCCTGACCCCCGGCGCGCGCCGATCTGCGGTGCGCGCCGAGGGCATGCGGGATGGAAAATCGCCTTAACCGGCCCCTTGGCCATCGATCTGAAAGGTGATCTTGGCGTTCACGCGGTAGCTGGTGATCCTGTCATTCTCGACGGCGGCATTCATCTCCTTGATGTAGACCGACTTGACGTTGCGCACCGAACTCGCGGCCTCCGTGACCGCATTCTGCACGGCGTCCTCGAAGCTTTTGTCGGATTCGGCGAGGACTTCGATCACCTTGAGCATGGCCATAAATCTGTCTCCTTCTGGTCCAGGTTTTCGCGACGGGTCCTGCCCGTGCGCTGTATGTCCCGACCCGGGCGTCAGGTATCGTTTCGCACCATCGGCCATGGTCGAGAGGTCGGGGCGCTCCTGCCCGAATGCGGCATCATGTGCCGCGATGGTGCCACGACGTGGCGAGCGGACCGCGGCGTCTGTCAGACCGGGGTTGCGTGCTCGGTTTGAGCACCGGAGGCGGCGCGGTCCTTGGCTTTGGTCTGCTTGGGCTTGTCGGCGTTCTGATTGGTCGCGGACGCGCCGGTACCGCTTTCCGGGGTCACTGCGACCTGCGTGAGCTGCGTGCACAGGGCGACCCAGTCCTGCAGATCCGCGTTGAGGCGCTCGAACGATCCGCGCTGCCAGTCGGTGATCGCGCGCATGGCCGCCAGGGGATCGGTGCGGCTGGCCGTGCTCATCTCGCGCAGGGCCTCCAGCCCGGTTTCCGCGGCCTCCTGGCGGCGCTCGAACCAGTGTCGGGCGAAGGTTTCGGTCTGCGCGACCATCTCCTGCTGCAGCTTCATCATCTGCTCGACCTGAGGCACGGCCGCGCCGGTTGGGGTGAAAAGCGCCTGCATCCGGCGCCCCAGATCGATGATATCCGTCTGCGGCTCATCCTTGGCCATGGGTCGCCTCCCTTGTTTCCGCATTCATCTGCAATCAAAGGTATGTGACCACGGGCCACGGGATGTCGGCATTAACCCGCGTCAATCGCCCAGCTGCAACATGCGTCAGCTTTGGAATATTCAATTAACGTGATATTAACGAAATATGCAGGTGCCAGCGGGCGTCGCCATGAGCCGGCCCGCCGCCCCACGCGCCGCGAGAGAGGCGGATACAGACCATGACACAGCCCTGGAACCGAACGAAGAACGGCGTGAAATCAGAGGAATACGAAACCATGACGGTGCGCGGGCCGGTTTCGGATTTCGAAGACCTGTTCGGGAATGACAGGCGCGGTGTGGCCAGGGGCACCCGGCTCAGACGCGAGGGCGACGAATCGCAGGCGCGGTTCTATGTCGCCGAGGGCTGGCTGGCGGTCTCCAAGTCGCTGGAAGACGGCGAGCATCAGATCCTCGACTTCGTCCTGCCCGGCGAGACCTACGACCCGACCGCCGCAGATGGCGTGACAAGCTTTGTCGAGGTCGAGGCGCTGTGCGACGCGGTGGTGGTGACCATCGACAGGGCGGTCTGGGCGCGGCTGCTGCGCGAACACGCCGATTTGTGGGAGGCCGAGAGCCGGCGCGACATCGCAGCACATGCCCGTCAATCGGAACGCATGCTGCGTCTTGGAAAGTCCAGCGCCGAGACGCGGGTCGCCTATGCGCTGATCGAGCTGTGCCTCCGGATGTCGGCGTGCGGGACGACAGCCGATTGCACGTTTCACGTGCCGCTCGGCCAGCAGCAGCTTGGTGATTTCATCGGCCTGTCCTCGGTCCATGTCTGCCGGACGCTGCGGCGTCTGGCCCGGCAGGGCATCATCACGACGGGCGACCACATGGATATCACGATCCATGACGTGACCGCGCTGGCGGATCTGGCGGGGGTCGAGCTTGCCGCGCTTCGCGCCGAGATCATCCCCGGCGTGGCATAGGGCCGGAATCAGCCCCCGATCACCGTCTCACCCACGGGCGTCGCGGGCGCGGGCTTCGCTGATCTCGCCCAGGGCCTGCCCGGCCAGTTCCTCGGAGACATGTTCGGCGATGTCGCCGAGCGACAGGATGCCGACCGCCGCACCCGCGCGGTCCATCACCAGCAGGCGGCGGACCTGCCGCTCGCCCATCAACGCCGCGGCCTCGGCCACGTCACCGTCGGCGGAACAGGTGATCAGATCGCGCGACATGATGTCGGCGACGGCGGTGTCGGAACCCAGCATGAAGCCCGGCGCACCCAGTGCGCGCAGGACGATGTCGCGGTCGGTGACGATACCGACGGGCCGGTCGTCCAGAAACACCGGCAAGGTGCCGACATTCTGCGCGCGCATCCGCTCTGCCGCTTCGCGGATGGTGGTCATGGTCGTGGCACCAATGACCGGGGAAGACATGACCTTCCTGATGCGCATGGCCCTTTCCGTGCCTCTGGCTTGTCCCGACGCAGCCTCGTGCGTCTCTATTCCCCATCATGGGCCATCCGGAAAAAAACATCATTAATCACGGTCAATGCGAGGGCACGCGATCGCCGGGAAACCGACAGGCCCGGGGCGAGCGGGTGCCCCGGTTGCGGGTTCATTTCTGGAACACGTAGGTGCCGGGGGCGGGATCGCGCGGCTGGTATTCGCCGGTGCCGGTGCCGAGTGCCGGCGGGGCCGTTTCCTCGGCGCCGGATCGCGCGTCGAGCCAGTCGACGAGGGCGGGCCACCACGAGCCTTCGCGCGACTCGGCCATGCTTTCCCACGTCTCGGGCGGCACGTACGGATCCTTGGCCCCGGTGGTGTGGATGTGGAACGATCGGCCCTTGTGTCCCGGTTCGCTGACGATCCCGGCATTGTGCCCGCCGCTGGTCAGCACGAAGGTCACCTCGGGTTCGGTCAGCAGATGCAGCTTGTAGACCGACTGCCACGGCGCGATGTGATCCGAGGTCGTCGAGACGCAGAAGAGCGGCACGTCGATCGCGTCCAGCGTCACCGGCGCGCCGTCCATGTAATACTTCCCCTCCGCCAGCTCGTTGCCCAGATAGAGCTTGCGCAGGTATTCGCTGTGCATCCGGTAGGGCAGCCGCGTCGCATCCGCGTTCCAGGCCATCAGGTCGAACATCTCGGGGCGCTCGCCCATCAGGTATTCGTGGATGTAGCGTGACCAGACCAGATCGGCCGAGCGCAGAAGCTGGAACGCCCCCGCCATCTGCCTGGTGTCGAGATAGCCCTGATCCCACATCATGTTTTCCAGAAACGAGACCTCGCTTTCGCTGATGAACAGCTGCAGCTCGCCCGGTTCGGTGAAATCCACCTGCGTGGCCAGCAGCGTCAGCGAGGCCAGCCGGTCGGCGCCGTCGCGCGCCATCTGTGCGGCCTTGGCCGCCATCAGCGTGCCGCCGAGGCAATAGCCCATGGCGTGCACCTTTCGCTCAGGGAGAATCGCGCCGACAGCCTCAAACGCCTCGTCGAGCGCGGCGAAATACGCCTCCATGCCGAGATCGCGATCCTCGGCGGTCGGATTGCGCCAGGAGATCATGAACACCGTGTAGCCTTGCGCGACCAGATGACCGACCAGCGAATTCTCGGCGCTGAGATCGAGGATGTAGTATTTCATGATCCAGGCCGGCACGATCAGGATCGGCTCGGGTTTCACGGCATCGGTCTGCGGCGCGTACTGGATCAGCTCCAGCAGGTGGTTGCGGTACACCACGCGGCCCGGTGTCGTGGCGACATCGCGGCCGGGCACGAAATCTTCGGCCCCCGCGGCCGGCTTGCCCTGCACCGTGCGCTGCCAGTCCTCGAGGAAATGCTGCATCCCGCGCCCAAGGTTCGCGCCGCCCTCTTGCAGCGTCTTTTCGGTGACCTCGGGATTGGTGGCGATGAAGTTCGACGGCGAGACGATGTCGAGCATCTGGCGGATGATGAACGACACGACATGCTGCTCGCGCTCGGTCATCCCGTCGATATCGCAGGCGGTGTTGTACCACCATTGCTGCGACAGCAGAAAGCTTTGATGGATCAGGTTGTAGGGCCAGCGCTGCCAGCCCGGGTGATCGAAGCGGTGGTCATGGTGAAGCGGTTCGATGCAGCCCGGGGTGTTCGGGTCGCGGGCCAGCTGGGTCGCGTAGGCGCCAAGCCGCGTCGCCTTGCGCGCGGCCTTTTCGGCCAGCTGCACCTGCTTGCCCGGCGACCCCATCAGATGCGCGCCCCACGCAAAGAAGGTCGAGGCCAGCCCGTAAGGCGTCACCCCCAGCGTGAACCGTGCCAGATGCGCGTTGAACGCCCGGTCGAGGTTGCGCGTGCTGTAGCGGTCGGGCAGATCGAAGGGCGAATGGTGCACGATCTCGGGCGGCTCGTGCACCAGCTCGCCCCGCGCCTCGGCCCGCTCGGCCGGTGTTTCAGGCGCGACCGCGTCTGCGCGCTCTGCCCGGGTTTGCATCTCTCTCGACGTGTCAGGCATCGAACCCTCTGCTTTTTCCATGCCGCAAACATCCCCGGGCCGGGGGCGGCGATTTCCGCAGGACGTTTAACAGGTGAAACGTCACGCGGCATTGATCTGTCGCAATCCCGACCTGAAAAGGTCGTCCTCGGATCGGGAAATGTCGTCAACCCATCCGCATGCCGCCATTGACCGGCAATGTCGCCCCGGTGATGAAACCCGCGTCGTCCGAGGCGAGGAACCGCACGCAGCGCCCGATCTCGTCGGGATCGGCCAGACGCGACATCGGCACCATCTCGAGGATCTTCTCGATCATCTCGTCGGGCACCGCCGCGACCATCGCCGTGTCGGCATATCCCGGTGCGATCGCGTTCACGGTGATCCCCTTGTCAGCAGATTCACGCGCCAGCGCGCGAGTGAACCCCTCGACGCCGGCCTTGGCCGCGCAATAGTTGGTCTGACCCGCCTGACCCCGCGCGGCATTGACCGAGGAGATGTTGATGATCCGCCCGAAGCCCCGCTCGCGCATGCCGCCGATCACCTGCCGGGTGAGGTTGAACATCGAACCGAGATCGACGCCGATCACCGCGTCCCATGCGTCCCGGTCCATCTTGTGGAACATGACGTCCTTGTTGACGCCGGCATTGTTGACCAAGATGTCGAGCGGTCCGATGGCGGCCTCCACGTCTTTCACGCCCTGCACGCAGGCGTCGTAATCGCTCACGTCCCATTCGAAGACAGGTATGCCGGTCTCGTCGGCAAAGGCCATGGCCCGCTTGCCCGCGCCAAGATGGGCGACGGCGACGGTCACGCCAGCGTCGGCAAGCGCGTTCGCCGCCGCCGCGCCAAGGCCCTGAACGCCGCCGGTCACGAGCGCGGTTCTGGTCTGATTGGTCATTGGGATCTCCTGTAGTTCCTGATGGGTCTGTCGTCAGCCGTCACCGGGCCTGCGACATGTTACCCAATCCCCGGCACAGCCCCGGTTCGTGCGAGGCCGGCCCGAAAGGCAGATTAGGCGCGGGAAGACCGCCTCCCATTAACAGGCGTTAATGTCAGCGCACCCAAATGACTGCCATTGAGGCCTGCATATTCAGACCCGTCCGAAAGGAAGACCGCATGAAACGTCTCGACGGAAAAACCTGCATCGTCACCGGCGGTGGTGCCGGCATCGGCCGGGCCACCTGCCTGCGCATGGCCAGCGAGGGCGCGCGCGTCGCCGTCACCGACATCGACGAGGACGACGCAAAGGCCGTCTGCGAGGAGATCGCGGAACAGGGCGGCATCGCCGGATCCTGGCGCCTCGACGTCGCGGATGCCGACGCGGTGACCAGTGTTTTCGACGCGGTCGCCGACAGGTTCGGGCAGATCGACGTGGTGGTGAACAATGCCGGCATTGCCGGGACCAGCGCGCCCACCCACGAGATCAGCGAGGCCGACTGGCGCAAGGTGATCGACGTGAACGTGAACGGCGTGTTCTTCTGCACCAAGGCGGCGATCCCGCATCTGCAAAAGGCGGGCGGCGGCAGCATCGTCAACCTGTCCTCGATCTACGGCCTTGTCGGCGCGCCGGATCTGCCGCCCTACCATGCCTCCAAGGGGGCCGTGCGGCTGATGAGCAAGACCGACGCGCTTCTCTATGCCGGCGACGGCATCCGCGTGAACTCCGTCCATCCCGGCTTCATCTGGACACCGCTTGTCGAGGGGCTGGCCAAGGCCTCGGACGAGGGCGAGGCGGCCTTTCGCAAGGGGCTCGACGATCTGCACCCGATCGGCCATGTCGGGGACCCCGAGGATATCGCCGCCGGCATCGCCTATCTCGCCTCGGATGACGCGAAATTCGTCACCGGATCGGAGTTGGTGATCGATGGCGGATATACCGCGCGCTAGAGCATGGCATGCAGGACCGGGCCTCGGTTCCGGGCCCCTGAAACATGCGATATCACAGGGGTGGATCGTGCCCGATGACTGCGAATGACCGCGACACCCTCCGGCCCGGGGAGGATGAAACCACCCTCGGCCAGCCAACCACCGAACACCCATTCAAAGGAGATACCCGAATGACCACGACGGCAACACCGATGACCCGCACACTGGCCCGCATACTGGCCGGGAGCATGCTCGCCCTCGCCCTCGTCCTCGCGCTGCCCCTCGCGGCGCAGGAGACATCGCAGGAGGCGCAGGAGACCGAGAGCGTGACCGCCGAGGAGATCCAGGCCGAACTCGACGAGGCGTTCGAGACGATCCGCGCCTATTCCGAGGACCAGCGGGACGAGGCCGTGGAAGCGATGCGCGAGACCCTCGCGGAGATCGACACCGAGATGGCCCGCCTGGAACAGCGCGCCCGCGAGGAGTGGGCCGGGATGTCGGAAGCCACGCAGGAGCAGACCCGCGAGACGCTGGACGCATTGCGCAAGCGCAGGAACGAGCTGAGCGAGGCGTTCGGGCAGATGCAGGCCGGCAGCGAATCGGCTTGGGGCGAGTTGCAGGACGGCGTCGCGAACGCCTGGTCCGAGGTGAAGGACGCGTGGAACGCCGTCTTTGACGACACCGGAAGCGACAGCGAGAACTGATCCGTTCCGGGCAAGCCGAAAGGACATCCGATGACCAATCAGGACATGAAGCACGACACCGTGCCGGGCGGACTGACCACATGGCTGCGGATCGCGGGGGCTGCCTCGATCTTGCTGGGGGCGCTCGCGATCGTCTTTCCCTTTGCGGCGACGCTCGCCGCCACGCTCGTGATCGGCGCCGTCCTCTGTGTTTCGGGGATCCTGGAACTGATCCGGGCCTTCGCGATGCGCCGCAACGGCAGCCTGACCTGGGACGCGCTTTTCGGCCTTGCCGCGTTGGTTGCGGGGCTCATCCTCCTGTTCTGGCCGCTGCAGGGGATCGTGACGCTGACGATCGTCGTGGGGGTCTTCTTCCTGCTTGCCGGCGCGTTCAAGCTGGTCGCGTGCTTCAGCCTGCGCCCGTTGCCGGGCTGGGCGTGGGTCGGGGTGTCCGGCGCGCTGTCGGTCCTGCTGGGGCTGATCCTGCTTTTCGGCCTGCCCGGCACCGCAACCTGGGCCATCGGGCTTCTGGTCGGGATCGACCTGATCTTCCTCGGCATCACCGAAATCGCGATGGCCACTGCCCTGCGGCGGTCCTGAGGGAGAGAACGCATGATCGAGATCGAGCATGGCAGGCAGGGCGACAGCCTCTTGATCCGCGTGATCGGAAAGGTCAGCCGCAGGGACGTCGATCTGGCCGCGCCGGAGATCGATAACGCCCTGGAACTGGCCCACGCACCGCTGAATCTGTTGATCCGGCTTGAGGATTTCGAAGGCTGGGAGATCGGCGGGCTTTGGGAAGACATGACCTTCGGCATGCAGCACCGGAACGCGTTCGGCCGCATCGCCGTGATCGGCGAGGGCACGCTGGAAAAATGGCGCGCCGCATTGGCTGCACCCTTCGGGGGGTCCGAACTGCGCTTTTTCCCGCAAGAGCACGAGGATGCGGCGCGGGAGTGGTTGGGCATGGCCCCGGGCGGAGGCGCTGAGGCGGCGGACGACACACCCTGAGGATGTAGAGCGTGGCGCGTTCAGTCGCGGTCACGCGACGCAGTCCGACCCTCTGAATTCACTGTCCGCGGATCGCAATACCGGCGTCAGGTTTCGCGCGACATGCCCCGGGCGCGCGCATGATCGCGACGCGCCGGGTCATTCCCCGGCCGAACTGACGGCCTCGAACCCGGAGACGACATCGAGGAGTTCTCGGGTGATCGTCTCCTGTCGCTTGATACGATAGGCTTGCGTGAGGTCCTCGCGCCGCTCTTCGATATTGCGCTCGGCGCCCTGCATCGCGGCCAGCCGCGTGGCGTGCTCGCTGGCCAGCGCCTCGGCCAGCGCGCGGTAGAGACCGACGAAAAGCTGTTGCTGCACAAGCCACGACAATAGCTCGGACGATGGCATGCGGAAAAACGGCAGCCCCCGCCCGGGCCAGGCCGCATCGCGCAACGAGGTCAGATAGCGGGCCGGCAGGGGGAGCAACTGCCGCTCGACCGGCTGCGCCAGAACGCGGCCCGCGCGCCGATTGTGCACGACGCGGATGCGGCCGACACCGCCCTCGCGCCGCCATCGGTCGCTGTGGACGATCACCGATTGCACCAGATCGGAGAGCCCCGCCACCGATCCGGGCAGCGTGAAGAGCGTGTCGACACGCTGGTCCTCGGCCTCCAGCCGCGCGGCGGCGCGCATGCCGAGCACGGCCACCAAAGTGTCCGGCCCCTCGATCCGGTCGCGGGCAAAGCGCGCGATCGTCTCGTTGTAGCGCCCGCAGAGCCCCCGCTCGGAGCCAATGACGATCAGCGCCGCGCGCGACGGTCCTGTCACGCCGGTCCGTGGCAGCGGCAACCCGCATGCGCGCCGGTCATGCAGCACGGCGGTCAGGCCCAGCTCGATCGTGCGTTCGTAATCCGCGAGCGCCTCTTCGGCGCGCTCGAACTGGCGGATGCTGGCGGCCGAAAGCGCCTTCATCGTGCGCACGATGGACTGTATGTCACCGGTCGTTTCCAGCGCGTCCGACAGGGATTCAAGCGTCTGCATCGCCGCCCTCGCCATCGGTGTCGTCCAGCGCCGCGCGCATCGTGTCGATCAGCGCCGTGCGGCTTTCCTCGGTCAGCTTTTCGCCCGCCTCGATGGCGTCGCAGATCTCCGACAGCCGGTCACGCGCGGCGCGCTGCACGATCGCTTCGGCGTTGGCGACCTCGCCGGGGGGGATGTCGTCGAAAAGCCCCTCGGTCGCGGCCAGCAGCGCCGCGATCTGTTCGGGCACCGCAAGGTGATGCTGTTCGCGCTGCTTGAGCACCTCGCGCACCCGCAGGCCGCGTGTCAGCTTGCGTCGCGTCTCGTCATCCATCTGCGTGCCGAAGCGCGCGAAGGTCTCCAGCTCTTCGAACTGGGAATACATCAGGCGCAGGTTGCCCGCGACCGCCCGGAACGCCGGAAGCTGGACCTTGCCCCCGACCCGGCTGACCGAGGCGCCGATATCCACGGCCGGCAACTGACCCTTTTCGAACAGATCGGGCGACAGGTAGATCTGTCCGTCGGTGATCGAGATCAGGTTCGTCGGGATATAGGCCGAGATGTTCTGCGCCTGCGTCTCGATCACCGGCAAGGCGGTCAGCGACCCGCCGCCATGCTTCTTGCGCAGGTGGGTGGCGCGTTCCAGTAGCCGCGAATGGATGTAGAAGATGTCGCCGGGATAGGCCTCGCGCCCAGGCGGACGCCGCAGGAGCAGCGACAATTCGCGGTAGGCGCGCGCATGCCGGGTGAGATCGTCGAACACGATCAGCACATCGCGCCCCCGGGCCATGAAATGCTCGGCCATGGTGGTGGCGGCATAGGGGGCCACGAATTGCAGGCCCGGCGCGTCCTGACTGCTGGCCACCACGACGATGGTCCGCTGCATCGCGCCATGGTCGCGCAGGCTGCGCAGCACCCGCGCCACCGCCGAGGCGCGTTGCCCGATCGCGCAATAGATCGAAATCACGCCGGTGTCCGCCTGATTGAGAATGGCATCGACGGCGATGGCGGTCTTGCCCGTCTGACGGTCGCCGAGGATCAGTTCGCGCTGGCCCCGCCCGATGGGGATGGCGGCATCGACGGCCTTGATCCCGGTCTGCAGCGGTTCGTTCACCGGATCGCGGTGCATGATCGGCGGGGCCATGCGTTCCACGGGCATGCGGTCTTCGGCCTCGACGGGCGCGCCCGCATCGAGCGGCCGCCCCAGCGGATCGACCACCCGCCCGAGCAGCGCTGCGCCCACCGGCACATCCACGACCCGGCCCGTCCGGTGCAGACGGTCACCGGGTCTCAGGCTGCCGGTATCGCCCAGAACGATGACGCCGACCCGGTCCTCGCGCAGGTTCGAGGCGATGCCCGCAAGGCCCCCTTCGAACATGACTAGTTCATCGGCCCGCAGATCGGTGAAGCCCGCCACCTGCGCCACGCCGTTGCCCACCGACAGAACATGCGCGACCTCGGTGACGTCGACGCGAAAAGCGACGTTTTCGAGCGCCGCGTCCAGCGGGTCGAACAGCGTGTCCTGAAGCGTCTCCAGCATGTTTGCGTGCCTCCTGTCGCTAGGTCGCGGTCTTCTTGCGCCTGGTCCGGCTGGCGGAGTCCACAAGGTCGTCGAGTTCGCGGTTCAAGCGCTCGAGATGCCGGGCTGCCGACCATTCCACGGTCTGTTCGCCGATGGTCAGGCGCAGCCCCAGAAGGATCTCTTCGGCCTCGCGGTACTCCACATCGATGTCGGTCGCGATCTGCTCGTGGATCGCGCGGGTGATCTTTCGGCGGGCGGCCGCATCAAGCGCGCCTGCGGTTTCCACCAGCGCCGGGCCGTCTGGGCCATCGGCGGCGGCCGTCATCTTCTTGCGTGTGTCGGTGTCCAGATCCCCGAGCTTCTCGACGAAGCCCTGCGCAATGTGGTCGTCCAATCCGCCTGATGTGAACTCGGCCAGCAGCCGGCCGGCGGTGTCCAGCACCTTGTGCCCGGCCCTGCGCTGCATCTCCCGGGCAAAATCGGCGCGTTCGTCCTCGAGCGTTTCGGTCCAGTTGCTGCGCTTGCGATCGATATCGTCGCGGATCTCCTGCTCCAGCCGCTGCCGCAGATCATCGGCTTCGGCGCGCGCGTCCTCGAGCATTTCCTGCCGTGACGCCTCAAGCGCCTCGCGCTTTTCCTGCAGCTCCCTGGCCTCGTCCTCGGCCTCGCGGCGGCTGGCCCTGGCATCCGAAAGCCGCTCTTCGATACGGGCCTCGCGCCGTGCCATCGCGTTGGTGATCGGACGGTAGAGGAACCGTTGCAACAGCCAGACAAGGACAAGGAAGTTGACGATCTGCGCCGCGACGGTCAGCCAGTCGATCTGCATGGATCAGCCCCCGCCGCCCAGAGCCGCCACATCGACGAAAGGATTCGCGAAGAGCAGGATCATCGACACGACGAAACAGTAGATGGCGGTGGATTCGATCATCGCCAGGCTGACGAAAAGGGTCCGGGTGATCGTGTCCGAGGCGTCGGGCTGTTGCGCCAGCGCCTGCAGCGCCTGCGCGGCCGCGCGCCCCTCGGCCAGCGCCGGCCCGATCGAGCCGATGGCGATGGTCACACCGGCCGTGATGATCGAGATCGTGGCAATCACTGTCGCGGGGTCCATGGTCAGTCTCCTTCGTGGCGTTCATTATCCGGGGCGTCGGGGGTCGCGGACTCGACTTGTTGCCGGGACCGGCTGGCAGACGCGATATAGACCATTGCCAGGATGGCGAAGATATACGCCTGGATCAGGCCGGTGAGCAGGCCGAGCAGTTGCATGAGGATCGGGAAGAAGAACGGTGCCACGCTGATCAGGATGCCGGCGATCACCGTGCCGCTCATGACGTTGCCATAGAGCCGGACCGCGAGCGCGATCGTGCGAGACAGCTCTCCGATGAGGTTGAAGGGCAGCATGAACGGGCTTGGTTGCAGATACGACCCGAGATAGCCGCGCCACCCGCGGCGGGAGATCGAAAAGATCGGCACCGCGATCAGCACGCATATGGCCAGCGCCGCGGTGGTCGACAGCGACCCGGTGGGCGGGTGATATCCCGGCACGATGGTCAGGATGTTGGCCATCGCGATGAACAGGAACAGCGTGCCGATGAACGGCAGGTATCGCGCCGGATCCGCGGCCCCGACCTCGTCGATCTGGTCGCGGATCGTGGTGATCACGACCTCCAGCATCACCTGCCAGCGCGATACGGTCTCGCCCTCGCTCAGCCGCGCGGTGATGGCCGAAGACACCAGCACCAGGAGCGCCATGACCCCCCATGTGAACACGATCGTGGCATTGAGCCGCAGCCCCCCCATTCATAGAGAACCCATGTGTCGGGACTTATTTCCATGGCAGACGCTCCGGACGTGCGGTTTTTGCCATACGGCTGACGATCAGACGGATGGCGATGAATCCCAGCAGGGCAAAAGCGATGTGAACCGCCGCTGCACCGGTCCGGACGGCCAGCCAGAGGGCGGCCACGAGCAAAAGCGCCCGAAGCAGCCCCATGGCCGCGAACAGCCAGACGCTGCGGCCCGATGCAAGGACGCGCACCGCGCCCCATAACAGGCCCATGTAGAGCAGGCCGAATGCGCCCCCGGCCAGCAGGGACAGGATGGCCGGGCCAGAAACCTCAGTCATCGCGCCCTTCCCGCTGCATCCAGTACCACGCGTTGAGCGCCCCCAGAACGGCGCCCGCCAGAAGCAGCGCCAACGTCCACGAGGTGTCGCCCGGCCAGCGCGCATCGATCCAGCGGCCCAGCGCGATCCCGACGATGATCGGCACCGCCACGGCCCATCCGACAAGGCCGAACATGCCCAGCCCGAACCAGGGGCTTTCCCTGCGCCGCTTTCGGGCCTCTTGCATGCGTGCGGCCTTGCGCGTGATGGTCTCGGACTCGTCGTCGGGGTCTTGCGTCACTGATCCACCCCCTGCAACTCGCGGAACCGGCGGACCATGTGCGCCTCGAGCCGCGCCAGCGCAGAGCGCGCCTTGCGCTCCTCTTCGGTGTGGCGTCGGAACTCGGCTTCGACCCGGTCGCGCAGATGTGCAAGGTCGTCGCCCTCGATCGCGGCGCGCACGGCCACCATCACCGTCGGCCCGGTCTTCACCAGTGTGCCGGCGTTCACGCCCACGAAGTGTTCCGCACCCTCGTCGGTCTCGTAGACCAGAACCCCGGCCACCAGTTGCGTGACATGGTCCATGTGCCGCGGCAGTATGCCGAACACCCCGTCAGAGGCCTCGGCCACGATCCGGCAGACATCCTCACGACGAACGACCTTCTCCGGGGTGATGATCCTAAGCTCCATCCGTACCCCCTTTGGCCTCGAGATCGTCGACGGTGCCGATCATGTAGAAATCGCCCTCGGCGCGGTCGCCAAACTCGCCATCGAGAATGCGCGCGCAGCTTTTCACCGTGTCTTCCAGCGCGACAAGTGCGCCCTTGGTGCCGGTCATCGCCTCGGTGGTAAAGAAGGGCTGGGTCAGGAACCGCTCGAGCTGGCGCGCCTGCCGCACCGTGGCGCGGTCCTTTTCCGACAGCTCCTCCAGCCCCAGCATCGCGATGATATCCTTGAGATCGTCGTATTCCGCCAGCGTGTTGCGCACCGCACGCGCCACGCGGTAATGCTCGTCGCTGACCGTGCCGGGGGTGAGCATCCGCGAAAACGACTGCAGAGGGTCGATGGCGGGATATAGGCCTTCGGAGGCCTTCTTGCGTGACAGCACGATCGAGGCCGATAGATGCGAAAATGTATGCGTTGCGGCAGGATCGGTGAAATCGTCGGCCGGCACGTAAACCGCCTGTATGGATGTCATGGCGGCACTGTCGGTCGAACAGATCCGCTCTTCGAGTTCGGCCAGTTCGGTGCCAAGCGTCGGCTGATACCCCACGCGGCTGGGAATGCGCCCCAGAAGGCCGGACACTTCCGAACCCGCCTGCACGAAGCGGAAGATGTTGTCGATCAGCACCAGCACATCGCGGCGCTCTTGGTCGCGGAAATGCTCGGCCATGGTCAGTGCGGCGTGGCCGACGCGAAAGCGCACGCCGGGGCTTTCGTTCATCTGACCGAACACCATCACCGTGTTCTCCAGAACGCCGGCATCGCCCATCTCGCGATAGAGTTCCTCGGCCTCGCGGCAGCGTTCGCCGATGCCGCAGAACAGGCACACGCCCTGGTATTCGGCGACCATGTTATGGATCATCTCGGTGATCAACACGGTCTTGCCGACGCCCGCACCGCCGAAAAGCCCGGCCTTGCCGCCGCGCTCCAGCGGGCTGAGCAGATCGATCGCCTTGATCCCGGTCTCGAAGATATCGCCTTCGACGCGGCGCTCCGACAGCGGCACCGGATCGCGCAGGATCGACCGGCGGGCGACATCCTCCAGCGGATCGCCCTCGTCGATGGTCTCGCCGAAGAGGTTGAACATGCGCCCAAGCACCGCGTCGCCGACCGGCACCTCGATTGGGCCGCCCGTGTCGCGGACCTCAAGCCCCAACCGCAGATCGCCTGTCGGGTTCATGACCAGCCCCCGGGCAATGTCATGCGCGGGCAGCCCGGCCACCTCGATGGTGATTTCCGGATGGCTCAGGGTGACGAGCCGCGATGTGATCATCGGCAGGCCATGCGCAAAGCGGATATCCGCGATGCCGCCTTCGATGGCAATGATGTGTCCCACGTCTTTGTCCTGCACTGGCATGTGCCGCCTCCGCTGCCTGCACGCTGATGCTAATGCCAGGTTGCGCGCCCTGACCTTGATCGAAGTTAAACCAGCGCATGTCTGTCTGCCGTTCGTCAGCGACGCTTAACGCAGGTTAATGTCGAGCGGCCCTGTGCTCCTAAAGTTTCCGGACGTTTTTGAAAGCATGCAGGAGCGATCATGTCTGACCCGTCCCAAACGCCGCAGGATCAGGAGGCTGACCTGCAATCACGCTTTCCGACGGCCTACACGATCCTTTTCGCGCTGATCGTTCTGGTCGCCGTGCTGACATGGATCATCCCCGCCGGGCAATATGACCGCGAGATGAACGAGGAGGTCGGCCGCGAAGTGGCGGTGCCGGGCACCTACCAGACTGTAGAGTCCAATCCACAGGGGCCGGTCGATGTTCTTCTGGCCCCGATCGGCGGCTTCTATGATCCCGACAGTTACACCGCCAACGCGATCGACGTGGCGCTTTTCGTGCTGCTGTTGGGCGGTTTTCTGGGGGTGGTCAATGCTACCGGGGCCATAGACACCGGCATGCGGTCAGCCATGCGGTCGATGGAAGGCCGCGAGATATGGATGATCCCGATCCTGATGGCGCTTTTCGCCGCCGGCGGCACGACCTACGGCATGGCCGAGGAAACGCTGGCCTTCTACGCCATCCTTCTGCCGCTGGTGCTGCGGGCCGGGTATGACGCCATCACAGGGGTCGCGATCATCCTGATCGGCGCGGGCATCGGTGTGCTCGGCTCTACCATCAACCCCTTTGCCACGATCATCGCCTCGGACGCGGCCTCGATCCCGTTCACCAACGGCATCATCCTGCGCTTCGTGATCTTGCTCGGCGGGCTGGCGATCTGCGTGGCCTATGTCATGCGCTACGCGGCCCGGGTTAAGGAAGATCGCGACCGCTCGGTCGTCGCCCAGCAATGGGACGCGCATGAGCGGCATTTCCTGAAGGGCCAGGGCGGCGAGGGGGGCGATGACACCCTCAGCGGCACGCAGAAGATCATCCTCGTGCTGTTCGCGGCGACGTTCATCGTGATGATCTGGGGCGTGTCGAGCCAGGGCTGGTGGATGGCAAAGATGGGCGCGCTGTTTCTCGGAGCCGCAATCGTGACCGGGATCATCGCCCGGCTGGGCGAGAAGCGGCTGACCGGGGCCTTCATCGACGGCGCGCGCGACCTGCTGGGCGTGGCGCTGGTCATAGGTCTGGCCCGCGGCATCGTCGTGGTGATGGAAAACGGGCGGATCGCCGACACGATCCTCAACGCCTCGGCCGCGACACTGGGCGAGATGTCCAATATCGCGTTCATCGCGACCATGTTCGGCATCGAAGTCGGGATGAGCTTCTTCGTGCCCTCGTCCTCGGGGCTGGCGGTGCTGTCGATGCCCATTCTCGCGCCGCTGGCGGATTTCGCAGATGTCGGGCGCGATCTGGTGGTGACGGCCTATCAATCCGCCAACGGGCTGGTGAACCTGATCAACCCGACCTTTGCCGTGGTGATCGGCGGGCTGGCGATCGGGCGGGTGCCTTATGACCGCTGGATCGTCTTCATCTGGCCGCTGCTGGTGATCCTGACGGTGTTCATCATGGGGGCATTGGCGGTTGGTGCCGCGATGGGAGGTGTGGCATGAGCGAGGAGCAACTGGGGGTGCATTCCGAGACCGGGCGGCTGCGGCAGGTGATCGTCTGCAAACCCGGTCGCGCGCATCGGCGACTGACGCCGGAGAACTGCGAGGACTTGCTTTTCGATGACGTGTTCTGGGTCAAGCAGGCGCAGAAGGACCATGACGTCTTTGCCGACCTGATGCGCGGCGAGGGGGTCGAGGTGCTCGATACCGGGCAGATGCTGGGCGAGGTGCTGGACATTTCGGAGGCGCGTGCCTGGGTGCTCGATCACCGGGTCACGCCGCAGGAGATCGGGGTCGGCATGCTGGACGATCTGCGCGCCTGGATGGACGAACTGCCGGGTGCCGCGCTTGCCGAATTCCTGATGGGCGGGCTGACTGTGGATGATCTGCCGTTCGAGCCCGCGGGCATGTTCGGATCGTATCTCGGGCGGCTCGGCTTCGTGTTGCCGCCGCTGCCCAACACGCTCTTTACCCGCGACAACAGCGCCTGGATCTATTCGGGCGTCACCCTCAACCCGATGTATTGGCAGGCGCGGCGGCCCGAGACGCTGCTGAGCGCCGCGATCTACCGGTTCCACCCGAAATTCGCGGGCCGGGTCGAGGTGCTCTGGGGCGATCCCACGCATGATTTCGGCCGCGCCACGCTGGAAGGCGGTGACGTGATGCCGGTGGGCGATGGCCTCGTCCTGATCGGGATGGGCGAGCGAACGTCGCCGCAGGCGGTGGGTCTGCTGGCCGAGGCGCTGTTCGATCAGGGCCGCGCGACCCGCGTGCTGGCCTGCCAGCTTCCAAAATCGCGCGCCGCGATGCATCTCGACACGGTTTTCACCTTTTGCGGCGGTGAGGTGGTGACCAGCTTCACCGAGGTCGCGGCCGAGATGACCGTCTACGACCTGCATCCCGGCGAGGGGCACGCGCCGCTCGACATCCGCCGCATCGACCGGCCGCTCTTCGACGTGCTGGCCAAGGCGATGGGGTTCAAGAAGCTGACCGTCGTGCCGACCGGCGGCGAGGACACCTTCGAGGCCTCGCGCGAGCAATGGAACGACGGCAACAACGTGCTGGCGCTGCGCCCGGGCCTCGTGGTGGGCTATGACCGCAACGACGACACCAACGCCGCGCTGCGCGCCGAGGGCATCGATGTGCTCGAGGCGCCGGGCGCCGAGCTTGGCCGCGGCCGCGGTGGCGGGCGCTGCATGAGCTGCCCCACGATCCGTGACCCGGTCTAGGAGAACCGAGATGGCCTTCAACCTGAAAAACCGTCACTTCCTGAGCCTGCGGGATTTCAGCCCCGCCGAGATCGGCTTCCTGCTGAAACTCTCGGCGGACCTCAAGGCGGCGAAATATGCCGGCACCGAACGCGAGGGGCTGAAAGGCAAGGAGATCGCGCTGATCTTCGAGAAGGACAGCACCCGCACCCGTGCGGGCTTCGAGGTGGCCGCGCATGACCAGGGCGCGACCGTCACCTATCTGGGGCCTTCGGGCTCGCATATCGGGCGCAAGGAAACCGTCAAGGACACCGCCCGCGTTCTGGGCCGCATGTTCGACGGGATCGAATATCGCGGCTTCGGCCAGAAGGTGGTCGAGGATCTGGCCGCGCATGCCGGCGTGCCGGTCTGGAACGGGCTGACCGACGAGTTCCACCCGACGCAGATCCTCGCCGATTTCCTGACCATGCAGGAACACGCGCAGAAACCGTGGCGCGACATCATCTTCTGCTTTCTGGGCGACGCGGCCAACAACATGGGCGACAGCCTGCTGATCGGCGGCGCCAAGATGGGCATGGATGTGCGTCTCTGCGCACCGCGCAGCTGCTGGCCCGACAAGGCGATCGAGGCCGAGGCGCGCGCCATCGCCACCGAGACCGGCGCGCGGATCCTGATCTCCGAGGACGTGGCCGAGGCCACGCTCGGCGCGGATTTCCTCTACACGGATGTCTGGGTGTCGATGGGCGAACCCAAAGAGAAATGGGCCGAGCGGATCGATCTGCTGCAACCCTACCGGGTGACCGCCGATGTGATGACCAATACCGGCAATCCGCGCACGCGTTTCATGCATTGCCTGCCCGCCTTCCACAACGCCGAGACCGAGATGGGCGCGAAGATCGAGGCCGAATTCGGCATCTCCGAGATGGAGGTCACCGACGAGGTCTTCGAAAGCGCGGCCTCGATCGTCTTCGATCAGGCCGAGAACCGGCTGCACACGATCAAGGCAGTTCTTGTCGCCACGCTGGGGGGCTGATGCCATGCTTGTGGTGATCGCACTGGGCGGCAATGCGCTGCTGCGACGGGATCAGAGCCTGACCGCCGAAAACCAGCGCGAGAATGCCCGCACAGCCGCATGTGCACTGGCCGAGGTGGTGCGCGCCGGTCATGATCTGGTGGTCACCCATGGCAACGGTCCACAGGTCGGGCTGCTGGCGTTGCAGGGGCTGGCCTACAAGCCCGACGAGACCTATCCGCTCGACATGATGGGGGCCGAGACCGAGGGCATGATCGGCTATCTTATCGAACAGGAGCTCGAGAATGCGCTGGACCATGACCGCACGGTCGCCTCGCTGCTGACGCAGGTGCGCGTCGACCCGGACGATCCGGCCTTTGCCAGCCCGACGAAATTCGTCGGACCGGTGTATGACCGCGACGAGGCCGAGCGCGTGGCAGAACGGCACAAATGGTCCATCGCGCAGGATGGCCAGAAATGGCGCCGCGTCGTGCCCTCGCCCGCGCCCGTCGAGATCCCCGATCTCAAGGTGATCCGCCTGCTCTTGCTGCACGGCACCATCGTTATCTGCGCGGGCGGCGGCGGCATCCCCGTGATCGAGAATGCTGACGGAGCCCTAACTGGCGTCGAGGCCGTGATCGACAAGGATGCGACAAGCGCCCTGCTCGCCGAGGGACTGGGGGCTGACGCGCTGCTGCTGCTCACCGATGTCGATGGCGTCTATAAAGGATTTGGCACCGACGCGGCCGAGCGGATCGCGCAGTTGACCCCGCAGGAGGCCGTGGCGCTGGACCTGCCCGCGGGTTCCATGGCACCGAAGGTGATGGCCGGCGCGCAATTCGCGCGCGGCGGCCAGCGATGGACCGGCATCGGCAGGCTGAGTGACGCTCTGGCAATCATCGAGGGCCGCTCGGGCACCCGCATCGCGGTATCCTGAGCCGATCAGTGCGCCGGATGCGCAGGCCGGCTGGCGCGCCTGCGGCGCTCACCGCTCGTCGTCATCGTCCCCGCGATTCGTGCGGACGTGAAGGCCATGGGACACCGACACGATCGAATATCGAACGTCTTCGGGCGGTTCCTCGATCGCTCTTGTCAGCGCGCGAAGCTCGCGGCGGGTCTGGTGCAGGTGATCAATCAGGTTGAGAACGACCGGCACCGCGTCATTGGGCAGCGACATCTCTTTTTTCAGATCGCACAAACGCCGGACGCACGATGTCCAACTCATCGAAAGTGAGGCCAGCTCATTTTGACGGTCTTTGGCTGGATACGCTGGACGTTCCGCTGGATCGTAGGAGTTTTCCGAAATCGACCGCGAAACCCTGCGTATCGGCGATCTGCCGATCTTCCTTGCGAGAGATCCGTATGGCTATCGCGTGCTGCTTCATGAGCCGGGGGGGGAGGGGCATATCTTCGGCCGCATGGTCGCGCCGGATGCCAGTTGCGATGATTTTCGCCTACGCACGCCCCTGTCGATCGTGTTCTCGTCGCCATAGATGGCGCGCGTCGGCCCGCCGCTGTGAGACCTGCCGGACATGGATATTGCTGAGGGCAGTGTGGATTTCGCTAAACAGGGGCGGGCATTGATGGCGCAAATCGGCGCAGGCTACTGCGCCTCCATACTGAGCGTCAGAGCCAGCGACTTATGGCCGCGGAGATGTTTTAACCGCCGCCGAACACCTTGCCCATCTTCTGGCCCTCGCGGTCGAGCGTTGAGCTGACCGTATCTGACATGCTGGCGATGCCATTTTACCACGCGGTTCTGGAAGAGCGGCTCTGCAGCGCCTTGCGAGATCTGGCAAGGGACGTGCCAGATGCAGACGGATCCGACATTTCGGGCGCAGGGCAATCGGGCATAATGCGCTGGACTGAGCCAACCCAGATGCGCCGCAATAATGGACGACCTCGAAATTTTTCAGCAACGTGGACTGGCGTCGGCGATCGGGCTTTTGTTCGGCCTGGAACGGGGGGCATCAACGCGACCAGTCAGAGGGTTCCACCGTCGGCATCCACCCCGTGAAGCTGAAACACGCACTTGGCGAGGTCATGCTCTACGTTCGATTTCCGCTTTCGTTGCGCAACGTCGAGGATCTGCTCGACGAGCGGGGTATGGATCCGCGTCACGCGCATGCCGTCCCGGTCGAGCTGGCCGCTGAGACCGGCATGCATGACGACGACTCCGATGCTGTCAATCGTCCCGGTGCGCGGCAGCAAGATGCGGTGTGCCTGGCTTGCCAGCGCACAGTCGCCGAGAAGGCCTGCTCGGTCACGAAGGCCGAGACTGGCTTTTCGCACCGCCGGGCACGGACGCGGCCGGCGAGATCGGAAACCGTGGCCGCCTCGCCGCCGACGCTGTTCATCTCCCGTGCCAAGCCCCGGACGAATGGGTCGCTGGCCGCTGCCTCGATCTGGGCAGCGATATCTTCATAGCTGGTCCACCCCGAGGACTCCCCGATGCAGCCGCAGCGATGGATGAGCACGCCGGAGAATTCAATCACGGCCATGCCGTCGATGATCGGGTAGGACGCGTCACCGTCCTGGTGCAGGCTTTCGGCCAGGTTTCCAGACATAATTCTGGCACGCGCAGCAGGCAGAGGCGCCGCGCCCTCTGGCACGCCATCCATGCCTGCCAACTCGACCTACCGCTCCAAAATGCGTGGGCCAAGTCCCGACAAGAACACCACGGCCTTGGCAGGCTCGACCAGTAGTGGCGTGTTGAAGGCACGCGAGGACAGCCACCGATGTGCATCCGCCCATTCCGACACCGTGAGGTCCGGATAGGGCCGCACGCCGCGCCGCCAGGCGCGCAGGATGTCGTCGGCGCCCTCAAAGCCGAGGTCGAGGTCGGCGGTCAGGTCGCTGTCGGTCAGACCGTGGTCATCATCCCCATCATTCAAGCGAGACCCGGGGGTCTGCGAGGGCGGTGAGCTGCTCTCGGACATGGGCTTCCAGCACCCTCTGCAGGATCGCCGTCTCGATCGTCACGGCCTCCCCCGATGCGGCCTCCATCAATGCGGCCAGTTGCGCGGCCATCAAGGCCGCCACGCGCGTGGGCCAGGTAACCCAGACATCGCGCTCCTGGCGGGCAAGGCGAAACACCAGCGTTTCGGCGCGCGCACGGTCGACCAGCGCACTCTTCTTGCGCTGGATCGACAACTGGCGCTCCTGCGCCTGGTAGACGGTCAGCGCCGTGCGGGCCTTCAGGTACGACGCGCTGTCGCCGGGGCCGGAGACGGTGCCGGCCGCGCCATCGCCTCCGCCGGTGCCAACCCCGCCCTGCGCCCGCATCTGCTGGTCGGGATCGGTCGTCTCCGCCCGCCGCGCATCCGAGGCGGGCGCGTTGATCGAGCCATCCGGATAAAGCACCAGCCGCCCCGTCTTGCGCGCTTTCTGCACGGCCCCGCGCGACAGCCCGGACCGGGCGGCATAGGCACGTTCGGACAGACCTTCCACGACCCAATGCGCTCCGTTAGTCTATTGAAGATAAACGATAAAGGTCATATAATTCAGTTGATTACGTTCCGGATCGGAGCGATTCTCGGATCAGGACAACAAAGCCTGATCGGAGACACGCCCATGACCATCCCCCAACGCTACAACACCGAGGCCGCCCGGCTGCTGCCGCATATGGCGGAAGACCTCGCGGTCGATCCCACGATCACCACGGCAAACAACATAGACGAGATCGTCTTTCGCCGCAGCGAATTCCTCGGCGGGATGGCCTGCGCGATCCTCGCAATGCTCGAACAGCAGGATGGAGACACCGCATGACCGCCATCACCACAATCCGCATCGATCACGACACGCTGCCCGACCGATTTGATCGCAAGCACCCCGACGCCGTCGCTGACGCCATCGAGGCCGTGCTGCGCGACAATGGCATCACCGCCGAGGCGTCGGACGTGATCTCGCATCTCAAGATCGAACTGCCGACTACTCAGCTTGCCGCTGCCAGCACCGTGCTGGCCGGGATGGGGCTGATCTGATCGGATGAGCAGAACGCAATCTTATGATGCTGATTTGCCTACACTTTCCGACCTGCCAGAGCGATTGTGATGACACCCAAACGATGCAACTCACCCAACGGAGCCACACCATGACCAGCCTGAAACCGCAAACCACACCCCGCCACGAACTGCGCGCCGAGAAGGCACGGCGCAACAAGGAGGCAGCCTTGAACGCCTTCATCGGCAAGAAGGCAGAGATCGACGAGATGCTCGCGCGCCTGCAGGCGCTCAGCGACGATCACTTCAACTGCCACCCCGACGAGGTGGGCTGGGCCATGGTCGGCACGCTCGAGCACTACAACGGCTTGCTCAAGCGCATCACAGACAGCGCTTTCGGCGAGGGCGAATACGCCCGCCAGCTTTTCCAATCCCCGGAGAAGGGTGCGGCCTGCCTTCGCGGCGGGCTTCACCCGGTAGGAGGCCGCGCAATCCCGCGCCGCCCTGTCAGAACCGGAGGTCCTCATGCTCAAACTCACCGATACCCAGACCATCGTCCTCAATCGCGCGGCCACGCGCCCCGGCAATCTGGCCACGCCACTGCCCGACGGGCTGCACGGGGCCGCCGCGAAGAAAGCCGTGGCCGCGATGATCTCGCGCGGCTGGCTCCAAGAGGTCGAAGCCGACCTGCGCCGCGGTGATCCGCTCTGGCGCGAGACCGGCGATGGTCACGGCACCACGCTTGTTGCCACCGAGGCCGGGCTCGAAGCGATCGGGATCGAGCCGGTCGTGGCCAGCACAGTGCCCAATCCACGCAAGACCAAGCCGGATCCCGCGCCGACGCCCCAATCGCCCGATGCCCCGAAGCCCGTCGCCATCCGGGCGGGCACGAAGCAGGCCCAGATCATCGCGCTGCTTCAGCGGCCCGAGGGGGCGTCCATTGGTGAGATCGTCGAGGTGACGGGATGGGCGCCGCATTCAGCGAGAGGCATGATCTCGGGCGGGCTCAAGAAGAAGCTGGGTCTCGCGATCACTTCAGCGAAGGAACAAGGACGAGGAACGGTGCATCGAATCGCGTGACACGATCCTACGCTACCGCCGGTCAGGCATATTGCGGAACCATCAAGTCCGACTGAAAGACTCAGATGACGGCTTGGAGCCCGCATCGACCGCCGGCACTGACTCGGATACTGCACCTGCATTCGGCAGGTGCCAGCCCCGGACCGGACGTTCGCACGTGTTGATAAGTGGTAGTGATGGATGGGACACATGCAGCAATGCCCATAACGATGCTAGGGTCTGGACTCATAACCAATAGATGACAGTCGCGGCTAGCGCGATCGCCGAGAGGAAGACCTTGGGGCACCTG
>NZ_JBPBBB010000017.1:0-71787 GCF_050896375.1 Roseovarius tibetensis | reverse complement strand
GCGTAAGCTCATTCGGCGTCGTCGTGACCATCGAGGAGGTGATCATCTCGCGCTCTTCGCCGCCGCCGTAGTTGCCCCTGTAGTGGCGCCAGATGCCCGCGAGGGCGAACGGCGGTCGTTCTTCCTCGCCGTCATCGTCTCCGGCCACGCCGAACCACACATACGTGGCCGGATTGCGTCCCTTGGGCTCGCAGTAGCTCGTGGCCGGGATCAGGCAGCGCCGGTCCTCGAAGCTCTTCGTCCAGAACCGGGAATTGCGCAGCTTGTCGTCCCGCGCGTTGTTGACCGCCTTGGGCTGGATCGGATGGCCGGTCTTCTTCGAGACCTGCGGCATCACGAACCCCCAATGCGCGTTTTCCAGCCAGCGGGTGCCGTCAGGACCGACCCCGACGATCGGCGACATGGTCTTCGGGAAAATGGCCGGCAAGGGCTCGGCGTTGCCCAGCCGGTCATTCGCGGGATCGACCGCAAACAGGCTGCGCATGGCCTCGGGTGGCATGGTGTTGGAATAGAGATTGCACATGGCTGCGATGATAGCTCACCGATCAGCATGAAGCATTCTGAAAAATCACCTGAATTCAATGCGAGACCAGACGACGCGCTGGGCAAGCTCACCCCAAGGTGCTCGGCGAAACCGACGCATGGCCCTTGTCATCGACGCCGAGCCCCGATGCCGATGCGGTCAGCGGCCCGCTCAAGTAGCAAACCGGTCATCCGCTCCGCTGATGTCGAACGGCGGCACAGCGCAGCGAGCCGACACTGCAAAATTGCGAACCTTGGTCGCCCATCGAGACGCGACCGGCCCATTGCGGCCTGTCGGCCTGCGGTGCATCATTCTCCGAAGCTGCCGCTCAGGAACGGCGAGCATATGACAGGAGGAGCCTCTCTAACGTTGAGAATATTGATGCGGCCTTTGGCATTGATGATGCAGAGGCAAGGGGCGGACGTGCGCCGTGTTTGCTCATCGGGTCGTAACTTTCCGGACGTGGCCACTTTTTTGGGGTCCGGTTGAGAAATTCCGTGCTTGTCATCGCGGCGATGTTTGCTTCACGTGGGCGCGTGCTGCTCGACAACCCGGGTGTGATCCTCTTGATAATCGGTCCCGGAGCCGCGTTCTTCGTCGTGATCTTCATCGTGACGTTGGGCGTCAGCCGGATGGCGAACCTGACTTATCCGCAGACCGCGCTCATGGTCTTCACGACGCCGGTGCGAAACTCCGAGGTTTCACCGGCCGTGGCGGTGACAGCCTTTACCAGCCCGCTGATCGCCCTGACGGTCGTGATCGGTCCCGCAATCGAGCTTCCCGTCCTGATCGTCATGCTGAACATCCTGAAACAGTTGCGGACACGTTGGGACGCTACCGGTTCTTAACGCTGCCGACGCGTGTCCTTTGGTCACGCCTTCGAAGGCCGCCTTGTCAGTCCCCGGCAAGCGTACTGAGTACCGGGCACTGCGGCACCTGATCGCCAGAGCATTGCGCTGCGGTCTGGGCCAGAACCGCCTCGATCCGCTTCAGGTCCGCGATCTTCGCCCGCACATCCGAAAGATGCCGTTCCGTCCGGTCCTTGACCTCCGAGCACGTTGGCGCGGCACCATCCCCCAGACCCAGAAGCCCACGAATGTCGTCCATGGAGAAGCCGAGTTCGCGGGCGCGCAGGATGAATCGAAGGCGCAGGGCGTGAGCCGCTGAATAGACACGGTAGCCAGACCCCGTTCGGGGCGGGTCAGGCAGGAGGCCGGTTTTCTCGTAGTAGCGGATCGTCTCGATGTTGCTGCCTGTCGCGCGGGCAAGTTCGCCGCGCGACAGGCCACTCTCGCTATTGTGACCGGACATGGCGCATTTTTTCCTTGAGCCTGTAGTTGCTACAGACTGTACACCGATCCTCGATGATAGACGAGAGGTGACTCGCATGAGCGTTGCGGAAGACAAGACAAGTAGCACGGTCCCGGGTCGCCCGGCGCGCAACGGTTGGTTCGCGGCAGGCGGTGTTGTCGGGGCCTTTCTCGCCTCGGCCTGCTGCATCGGACCTCTGGTGCTGCTGACACTGGGGATCTCCGGCGCGTGGATAGGCACCCTCACGGCGCTGGAGCCCTACAAGCCGATCTTTGCCGTCATCGCGCTCGGCTTCATCGGCGCGGGCTTCCGGCAGGTCTATTTCCGCCAACCCACGGTCTGCGAACCCGGATCCTATTGCGCGCAGCCCAACGCGGCCCGGATTACCAAGACCCTGCTCTGGGCGTCGCTCGCCCTCGTCCTTGCCGCCCTCACCATCGATTGGTGGGCGCCGCTTCTCTACTGACCCCGAAAGGAAACCCCATGAAGAAGATACTTGCCCTTGCTCTGTTTGGTCTGACGGCTGTGGTGCCGATGGCCGTGGGTCCCGCCGCGGCGCAGTCGGTCGCCACCGAGCATAGCGTGACCTTTACGGTCGAGAATATGACCTGCGCGCTCTGCCCGGTGACGGTGAAGCGCGCGATGGAGGGTGTCGAGGGCGTGCGCGCTGTCGAGATCGACTTTGCCGCCCGTACCGCCACCGTGCTGTTCGATACGGCATCTACTACCGCCGAGGCCATCGCCGCCGCCTCTGCCAACGCAGGTTATCCTGCGCTCGTTGAGGGCTGACCCCATGCGTGATGATCTGATGGGCGGTATGCTGGCAACGGCGGTCGCAGCTCCGGTGGTGGTCGTCTGCTGCGGCGGCGGCGGGGTTCTGTTGGCCGGGCTGACCGGCGCGGTCGGCGGCTGGCTGAGCGGGCTTGGCGGCATAGCGGCGCTGATTGTCGCGGCGGGCGCCGCGCTGGCCTGGCGCAGTTTGCGGCGGCGAAGAGGCGATGTCGAATGCTGCGTTGATGCAGATGACGCAAAGGGGACCGTCCATGGCCAGTCCTGACGACCGCAAGCTGCTTGGCATCGGGATCGTCGGCACCGTCATAGCCGCGCTCTGCTGCTTCACGCCCGTGCTGGTCATCCTTCTGGGGGTTGTCGGCCTGTCAGCGGTGCTGGGCTGGATCGACTATGTGCTGTTTCCGGCACTCGCCTTCTTCATCGCGCTGACCGTCTACGCCGTCTGGCGCAGGCAGCGGCACCAGAACCACACCTGAAAGGACATTCCATGATGACCAACTGCTTTTCCGCGATGGCCGGGTTCGGCCCCGGCTGGACCCTGACCGCCGCTCTGATCGTGGCTGCGGTCGCGCTGACCTACTTGGTCACAAGGCGTACAGATGCGCAGCACGACCGGGTGACCGGAAACGAAAGGCGCACCACATGACAGACACATATGACTATGACCTGATCGTGATCGGCGCCGGAACCGGCGGCAACGGCGTCGCCCGTATGGCGGCGGCGGCCGGCTGGAAGGTGGCGAGTATTGACAGCCTTCCCTACGGCGGCACTTGCGCCTTGCGCGGCTGTGACCCCAAGAAAATGCTGATCGCCGTCACCGAAGGCGTGGACTGGGCGCATAACCTGAAGGGCAAGGGCCTCGCGGCGGAGGTCTCTGTTGATTGGGCCGAAATGATCGCCTTCAAGCGGACCTTCACCGACGCGATGCCGCCAAAGATCGTAGCCGGGCTGGAGAAGGCGGGCATCGCGACGCTGCATGGTGAGGCGCGGTTCACTGGCTCCGACACGATCTCGTTGAACGGCGAAACTCTGCGCGCGAAGCATTTCCATATCGCCACCGGCGCGCGGCCGATGACGCTGAACATTCCCGGCGAAGACCTGCTGACCACCAGCACCGAGTTCCTCGATCTGCCCGCGCGGCCGGATCGGGTGGCCTTTGTCGGCGGCGGCTTCATCGCCATGGAGTTTTCCCACATTGCCAGGCGCCGGTGCGGCCGAGGTGACGGTTCTCGAAATGATGGACCGGCCGCTGGGGAACTTCGACCCCGATCTGGTCGCGATGCTCGTTGACGCAACTGCCGATCTCGGCATCGACCTGCGACTGGGCGCGAAGGTGCTGAAAGTAGAAAAACAGGACGGTGTGCTTGTCGTCACGGTCGATCGTTCGGGCAAGATTGAGACTGTGACCTGCGACACCGTGGTCCATGCCACCGGCCGAGTGCCCAATATCGACGGATTGAACCTCGGGGCTGCCGGGGTGGAACATGGGCCGCGCGGCATCAAGGTCAGCCCCGCCATGCGCACCACCAACCCGGCGATCTTTGCAGCTGGTGATTGCGCCGACAGCGGCCCCAACCTCACGCCGGTTTCAGCCTACGAAGGCCGGATCGCGGGCAAGAATCTGCTCGCAGGGCGCGACGACCGCTCTGTCGACTATCCGCCGATTCCCAGCGTCGTTTTCTCCTTGCCCATGGTCGCGACCGTGGGCCTGTCAGAGGCCGCCGCGCGGGACCAGGGGCTGAAATTCGACACGCATTCCGAGAAGACCGAAGGCTGGTATTCCTCGCTGCGCGTTGGCGCGAAATGGACCGGCTTCAAGGTCCTGGTCGAACAGAGGACCGGAAAGATCCTCGGCGCGCATCTGATCGGACCGGGTGCCGAGGAACAGATCAATCTCTTCGCCATGGCGATGGAGGCCGGACTGACCGCCAACCAGATCAAGGCGATGATCTTCGCCTATCCCAGCTACGCCTCCGACCTCGGCTCGATGGTCTGACGCAGTAAATTCGGGGTGTCGCCAAGGCGATTGTTCCCACAAATACAGAAAGAAATCGACAATGGACCAGCGCATAGACACCCATGACTGCTGCACCTCCGACAGCTTGGAAGGCCGCGAATTCGACCTTGCCGTCATCGGCGCGGGATCGGCGGGGTTTTCCGCGGCGATCACGGCGGCCGAGGCGGGCAAGCGCGTGGCGTTGATCGGCCATGGCACAATTGGCGGCACCTGTGTCAACGTCGGCTGTGTTCCGTCCAAGACAATGATCCGCGCCGCCGAGGCCCTGCATGGTGCGAAAGCCGCAGAGCGGTTTCCCGGCTTGCAGGGTGAGGCACGGGTGGATGATTGGGCGGCGCTGGTCGCGGCCAAGGACGATCTGGTCGGGACGCTGCGGGCGAAGAAGTACGCCGACCTGCTGCCGGGTTATGAGAATGTCACCTATATCGACGAAGGCCCTGCGCGGCTGGTGGATGGCGGAGTCGAGGTCGGAGAGCGTAAGGTCACCGCGCCCAAGATCATAATTGCCACAGGCGGTCAGCCTGCGGTGCCAGAGATCGCAGGGATCGATGCGGTGCCGACGCTCGATAGCACGCAGTTGCTGGATCTCAAGACCCTGCCCGGAAGCCTGATCTTCCTTGGCGGCGGCTATATTGGCGTTGAACTGGCGCAGATGATGGCACGCATGGGCGTTGCGGTGACGATTGTCTGCCGCTCGTGTCTGTTGCCGCAGGCTGAGCCGGAGGTGGGCGCGGCACTGGCCGATGCACTGCGCGCCGAGGGCGTGGTAATCATGGATGGCGTTGCCTATGGGGGGGCACGGCGCAACAGCGATCGGGCGATCCTGACCGTGACGCAAAATGGCGAAACCCTTGATCTGACCGCCGATCATATCGTCCTGACCACCGGGCGCAGGCCCAACACCGAAGGGCTAGGACTGGCCGAGATGGGCATAAAGACCGACGCACGCGGCGCGGTCGTGGTTGGAGATGACATGCAAACCACCCGCCCCGGCATCTATGCCGCGGGCGATGTGACCGACCGCGACCAGTTCGTCTACATGGCCGCCTATGGCGCCAAGCTCGCCGCGCGCGATGCCGTGCTGGGCGGCGTCGAGCGGTATGACAGCGCCGCCATGCCCTGGGTGGTGTTCACCGATCCGCAGGTGGCGGGCGCGGGCCTGACCGAGGCACAGGCGATCAAGGCGGGCCGCACCGTCAAGACCAGCCTCATCAGCCTCGACAACGTGCCCCGCGCCCTGGCCGCGCGCGATACGCGCGGCCTGATCAAGCTGGTGGCGGACGCAGAAACCGATCACCTACTGGGCGGGGTGATCGTGGCACCCGAGGGCGCGGACTGCGTCCAGACGCTTGTCATGGCACTGAAGTTCGGCATGACGATCAAGGCGCTTGGCGAGACGATCTTTCCCTATCTCACCACGGTCGAGGGGCTGAAACTTGCCGCGCAGACTTTCGACAAGGACGTGGCAAAGCTGTCCTGCTGCGCGGGGTAGGTTGGAAAGGCTGCTTCGGTTCAGTCGATGGCGCATTATGAGCGTCATTTAAGGACGATCGCTCAAATCCAACCGGACGACTGCGCCCGATCTTGGAAATAGCGCTTCTGCGTATTTTCATCGGTCGAGCGGGGCACGACGACCGACCGCTTTCGCAAGATGCTGCGAATGCAATGCTGCGGTGCCGTCAGGCAGCTCACCGCCCACTCCATCGATGGCTCCTGGTGACGATGGCTGCGGGCGAGTGTCGAGTTTGGGCTGACACCGGTCCTTCGCCACACCAAGCCCGAGCGGCCGCTTCGGTGACTACCCCACATCGGCCCGACGGGTCGCTTACATCCCCCTCCCATGGTTCCTCCCGGGGCCTGATCGTATACGGGGGGGCTCAGCGCGCGATTTCGCTAGCGACTGGATTCCTCACCGGGGAATCCACTTGGAATCCACCCTGGCGGGCTGGACCGGAATTTTAATTCGTTATCAACGACTTGGCCGATCTCCCCCTTGGTGCAGGTGGATTCCTCGGAGGAATCCAGGGAATCCACCTTGGTGGGATCCAAGCTGTCTGGAAGCCACCTGAGGAATCCACCCCCGGAAAGCGGCGCGGAGGCGGTGCTGGCGGAAACCGGCGAGAGCTTCGCGACGCACAAGGCCAAGAGGCACGCGGCATGAGGCAGTCCCGCGCCATGTCTTTGACCAAGTCGATCAGCAACGTGGTGGTCGGCTACGGTCTTGCCGTCGCCGCACAGCTGGTCGCGTTTCCATGGTTCGGGCGAC
Source organism: Roseovarius tibetensis (assembly GCF_050896375.1). NCBI lineage: Bacteria > Pseudomonadati > Pseudomonadota > Alphaproteobacteria > Rhodobacterales > Roseobacteraceae > Roseovarius > Roseovarius tibetensis. The sequence continues at coordinate 64,878 of NZ_JBPBBB010000017.1, read as the reverse complement.
AGGCGAGCCTCGGCGAGAACCTGGCGCTGGGTGGGGTCTTCACCGGCATATCGCTCCTGCGCAGCTACGCGCTGCGCAGGCTGTTCGAGCGCTGGCAGCGGTGCTGACGACATCTGCATGCCGGAATAGAGATGTGTGCGCGCCAAAAGCCTGATAGGGACGCGGCCATGTTTCGCCTGTTCGACATGCTGGGCCCCTCCGCCGCTGTCCGAGCTCTTGATGATGCGCTCCGGGCCTCCGGCGTGCATCCGCTTCTTGTTCCGGAGCCCGTCAAGCTGACCGTGATCAAGCTCAACAAGAAGGATAGCGGTGGCAAAGATCAGGATGTCGCTTTCGCGGAAGCCGCACAGTTGCTGGCCTATTGCATGCTCGGACATGAACAGTTCGCGGAAAGCAACAGCGTGGAGGATGCAGATCGCGTCGACCTTCGTGTGGAAACCGCACTCGGTGAAGGCGACACGCTGGATGCAAAACTGATCCTGCTGGCGCTGCACGCCGGATTGATGGCGCCCGAGATCGCTGATCGGATCGATCTCGATGAGGCGTGATCCCGATCAAGCGTCCAGACTGTAGACAGTCCCTCGTTCTTCCTCCTTCGCGGACGTGATCGCGAGGCCCAGCTTCTTCTTGAGCGCCCCGGAGATCATGCCGCGCGCACTGTGAGCTTGCCAGCCGGTCGCCTCGACGATTTCGCCAATGGACGCCCCCTCCGGCCGCTGCAGGAGCGCGATGATCTGGGCCTGCTTGGTGCCGGCGCGGATCGCCGGAGACGTCAGGGCCTCGGACACCATGGACGTTGGCGCGGGGTCCGGCTTCGCTTTTTGCAATGCGCTAGCGGCCTTTACGACCACGGGCGCGCTCCCGATGGCGGCCAGCCCGGTCTCGGTCGCGATCAGCGTGGTGCCATGACCATCACCGGTCTCACGCCAGAGGGGATCAGCGCGACGGATATCGGCATCGACCTCTTCAATCCAGCCGCGCTCGACCATCTTGGTCACGGCCACCTTCGCGGCGGCGCCATGCAGCCCCTCGGGCAGCGGCATGGCCAGATTGGCGGGCCGCGTGGTAGCACGGCTGAGGATGAGGGTCTGGGTGTCGGTGAGTTTGGGCATCGGGGCCTCCGGTGTTGTCGGGCAGCGCAGAATACGCGCCCTTCTACCCGGTGAAGACCGCCGTGTTAGCGGGCTGACCCGAAGCTTAGGCCGGAAGGCTCACTCGGCGTGTTCCCCCTCGCCAAAGGCGCTGTCGGTGATGCGCTTGAGGAGGCTGGCATAGTGCTCGAGCGTGCCTACATCGCCCCAGTTGATCTCGTCGGGGTGAGTCTCGAAATGATCTTCGCTGAGCGCCTGCAGGCGCGCGAGCATGCCGTCGATCTCAACCTTCTTTCCGATGAAGGCGTTCAGCGCGGCCTCCTTGTTGCGGCGCACCTTCTCGGCGCGCAGCTGATGGCGGGGCGTGGTGATCGGGTTGAGGCGGGTCATGGCGTGGTTCCTTTCGCGTGTCGTGGCGGGGCCCGCGGCCCCCCCTCCGTATGATGGCTCAGGCGGCGATGGTGGCTTCCAGCGTGGCGATGTGGCGGCGCAGCGTGGCAGCTTCCTCGCGGGCGGCGTCGGCCCAGAAGGCGGCGCGGGCGTTGCAGGCCTCGGCGAGGCGCTGGGCGTCTTGCCGCGTGAAGCGGTTGACCCGGTGCGCGCGGCCATGGCCCGTGCAGGTGGCACGGTGCGTCCTCCCCTCAGCCGTGAGGGTGAAAGTCAGCGGCCCGAAGTCGTCGATGACGATCCAGGTCTGCGCGGCGACGATGGCGCAGGCGCTGGGCGCGATGAGGGTTTCGATCTCGTCCGCGGCGGCGCGAAACTCGGCGATCAGGGTGTTGGCGGGGTTGATCATGGTGTGGCTCCGTGGTGAGTTGCATCGTCCTTGTGCAATCAGAATCGCTCCACGGCCCCTGAAAGTGTAGCAAAATCAGTGTCATGATATTGCTCACTGATCATTCGGCGCCCGGGTTGACCTCGACCCAGACGCCGCCAAGCCAGACGTAGAGATGGCTCAGCTCGCGCGTGGGGCGCGGCAGGATGGTGGGCTTGCGCGGGGTCTCGAAGCAGTCGAGCGCGTCCCTGCGCACCTGCCGGATTTCGCGTGCGGCGAGGATATCCTCGGGCGTCCAGGGCGCCAGCGCGGGCAGCATGTGACCGGGATAGCCGTCGTAATGAATGGAATGGTTGCCGCCCTCCCCCGAGGGCATCGCAATATGCCAAAGTGGCAACAATCGCCACGAACGCATGGAAGGAGGGCAATCATGACGATGGACACGATCATTGGGGTCGATTTGGCAAAGACCGTCTTTCAGCTTCACGGGGCTTCAGACAGCGGCGAAGCCAAGTTCCGCAAGAAGCTGACGCGCGAACAGTTCCGCCGGTTCATGGCGGATCATCCGCCATCAATCGTCGCGATGGAGGCTTGCGGCAGCGCGCATTATTGGGCACGCGAAATGGAGAAACTGGGCCATGCCGTGAAACTGATCGCGCCGCGCTATGTGAAGCCGTTCGTCAAGCGCCAGAAAAACGATGCAGCTGATGCCGAGGCGATCGTGATCGCGGCACAGCGGCCTGAAATGCGATTCGTTGTGCCAAAGTCAGAGGAACAACAGGCACGCGCGGTTTTGTTTCGTGCACGCGAGCGCCTTGTCCACCAGCGCACCGACCTGGTGAACTCCCTCCGCTCCGTCCTCTATGAATACGGGCATGTCGTGCCCCAGGGGATCAAGCACCTCCCGCGGGTCGCTGAAATCATCGAGGCACCCAATTCCGACCTGCCGGAACTGGTTCGTGAAGAATGTCGCGAACTACTCGAACAGATCACTCAGATATCGGACCGAATTGCAGAGAAGAATGCAAAGACCAAGAAGCTGGCAGCTGAGACGGACACGGCGCGCAGGCTGCAGACCATGCCGGGTGTAGGACCGCTGATCGCGCTGGCGATTGAAGCATTTGCGCCGCCCATGGAAAACTTCGAACGTGGCAGGGATTTCGCCGCGTGGCTTGGGCTTGTGCCCCGGCAGTTCTCCTCAGGCGGCAAACAGAGACTCGGGCGCGTATCGAAAGCAGGTCAGGCCGATATTCGGCAGATGCTGATCATGGGCGCGATGTCACGCCTGAACTGGGCGGGGAGGAGAGGGATCCCTGAAGGGTCATGGCTGGCACGGATTTGCACCAGGAAACCCCGCATGGTGGTCGCCATCGCGCTGGCCAACAAGATGGCGCGCGCCATATGGGCGATGCTTACGAAACAGCAAGATTATCGAGATCCGACGATGGGGATTGCAGCATGAGGCACGCACAAGTGCGGCGCATCGCACCCTGAGGTCGGTGTAGACGTGTGAGAAGGCAACGACCTGAATGGGCACATGATCGAAATGATCGGGATCGGGAAAACCAGCGGTATTGCTAGCGCTTGAAAGCACGAGTAATGAATTTGGACCCGCTCCGCTGATCACCATACTGGCCAGCTTCTCCTGAGAAGGCCGCATATGAAGGCCTCACAGAGAACCGCGCTCGATCACCGGCTTTGAAGGTCAGATTCTTCTTGCACACTGGGCGGCAACCACAGAGCAATACACATGGGCCCATGCCTCGGGCCCGGTCTGGATGGCGATCTGCGCGCGCGTGCTCGTCAGGTCTGCTGGTCGATCATGGCGAGGATGGCGCAGGCCATGCCGCCGAGGAATTCGCTGCGGCGGAACACGATCTCGTCGATTTCGTCCGCGGTGGTGATGGTCGGCGCGACGGCCAGCCTCTCTGCCATGTGCCGCAGCAGGCGGGCTGCCTCGGCGTTGTAACGTTGAGCGATGGTCATGGGGCTGTCTCCGATCCTGTGCCTGGCGGGGCGCGATGCCGCCGCCTCGTGGGGATCAGAGTTGCTGCGCCATACCGCCAAACGGCTACTTCCCTCCCGCTTGACGCCAAACGCACCGTTGCGCGCCCAAGAAAATAGTCAAAAATCGAGGTGCCCAATAATTAAGGCCGTTGGTATAAGTCGGCCATGTTGTCGAGAGTGCCGTATTGCGGTGCACCTTTCGATTATCATTATAAGGTGGCCATGCAAGCAAGCGCGACCCAGATCGCCGTCTCTGAAAGCAATTGCACGGCCCCGAGGACATCGCCGGTCTGGCCACCGATCTTGCGGCGCGCCTGCCATGCCGTCGCGGTCACCGCTGCAATGCAGATACCCAGAGGGACAGTCCAGAACAGCAATGCGCCAAGGGCCACCGCTGCCAGAACGATGCGCGCCGCACGGGTCTGTCCGGATGCCAACCGTGCCATCCCGTCAGGCCGCGCCAGTGGCACTATCTCCTGCACGGCGACCATTCCCGCACGGCTCAGCATCGCGGCGCCGACAAACGCCAGCGGGCCGGGGTTCGCGGCCTTGACCGAGACGGTCCACAGACCGACCACGATGATCATTGCCAGCATGCCATAGCTGCCGACGCGGCTGTCTCGCATGATGTCGAGGGCATGGGCCTTGTCCCGGCCGCCACCGATACCATCAGCATAATCCGCAAGCCCGTCGAAATGCAGCGCACCCGTGAGCAACGCCAAGGCAGCCATGGCCAACACCGCCGCGACTTCAGGCGGCGCACCAATGGCCAGGGCACCGGCGTAGGCAAGCCAGGTCAAAAAACCGATGAAACCGCCGACAATGGGGAAAGCCCATCTCGCCGCCGCCAAATCCGGCACCGAGCCATCGATCCGCCCCGCCGGCAGACGGGTCAGCAGCATCATCGCCACTTGCAGTTCGGCTAAGCGCATTCGCAAGCTCATGCGTCCGCTACGCCGGCTTCCACGAAGGTCGCCATGCCGTTGTGACACTCCAGCGCGGCACGCAGCACGCCGAGGGCAAGCGCCGCCCCGGACCCTTCGCCAAGTGCCATGTCGAGAGAAAGTATCGGCTCTTGCTGCAATGCGGAAATCAGCTGCGCATGTCCGGCTTCGCGGCTCAGATGACCCACGACGCAATGATCAAGGAAACGCGGGGCGGCCTTGTAGAGGGGCACCGCCGCGGCAGTGCAGATGAACCCGTCGAGGATCACCGGAAGACGCAGCGCCCGCGCCCGCAGCACGGCACCGCAGATCGCAGCCTGTTCGCGCCCCCCCAATGCGGCCAGGATGCCCAGGCCGGTCGCGGTCGCGTGGCGCGCGACAGCGCGGGCGACCGCATCGGTTTTCCGGGCCAGACCGGCCTCGTCGGACCCGGTTCCACGGCCAACCCAGTCTTCGGCGCCACCTCCGAAACCCGCCATCGCCAAGGCGGCTGCGATTGTCGAATTGCCAATCCCCATCTCGCCCAGGACAAGCACATCCGCCTGCGCCTCCACGGCCTCGGCCCCGCGCCGCATCGCCATGAGCGTGTCCTGTTCGGACATGGCGGGCCCTTGGGTGATGTCGCCCGTTGGCTGGTCAAGGTCCAACGCGACGACCGAAAGTTCGGCGCCAGTCGCTCGGCAGAGTTGGTTGATGGCCGCGCCGCCATTTTCGAAATTCGCCACCATCTGTGCGGTGACGTCTTGAGGGAACGGGTTCACGCCCTGTGCGCAAACGCCGTGGTTCCCCGCAAAGACAACCGCTTGCGCCCGGTCAATCGTTGGCCGCGCCGTGCCCTGCCACCCGGCCATGAACGCCGCCAAAGCTTCCAACCGACCAAGGGCACCCGGCGGTTTGGTCAGGCTGTTCTGGCGCTCGGTGGCCGCGCGCACCGCCTCGGTGTCACGCGAAGGCAGGGTTTCGGCAAGCGTTTCGACAGCCGCCAGCGACTGCATGTCAGAAAGGAGTGTCATTGGGTTTTACCTTTACCGGGTGACCCGCCACCGCAAGCCAGACTTCATCACACGCTGTGGCCACGGCCTGATTGACCTGACCTGCCGCATCACGAAACGCGCGGGCCAGCTTGTTTTCGGGAACGATACCGAAACCGACCTCGTTGGACACCAGCACGACCGGCGCGCTTTGCTCGGATAGTGTCTCGATGAGCGTTTCGGTCTCGCTCCGCCAATCGGCCTCGTCCAGCATCAGATTGGTGAGCCACAAGGTCAGGCAATCCACCAGCCGCGGCACATCGCCATCGGTTGCGCGCAGAGCCTGGGCCAGGTCGGTGGGGGCCTCGAGGTTGGTCCAGGACCCGGGCGGGCGTCGGGCTTTGTGGTGCGCGATGCGCTCTGCCATTTCGCTGTCCCCGTCATAGACCCGCGCCGTCGCGATATAGACAGCCCGCCCGCAGGGCTGCAGCGCCTTGCGCTCGGCCAAAGTGGACTTTCCCGATCGGGCGCCACCCGTTATGAGTATCGACTTTTTCATTGCTCTGTGGGAAAGCACTTTGTCACGCAAAAATAAAGTCGAAAGCCGCCCCTTGCGTATGAAAAGGATCTCCTCAGGTGAAATAATTCTGATCCGTCACGCGCCGGTGTCATGGGCTGGGGTTCTTTGTGGGCGCACCGATCTGGACGCCCGGATCGACCACGCAGCGACGGATGCACTGCGGGATGATCTGGGCCCTGCTGGGCATGTTGTCAGCAGCCCCGCGCGGCGCTGTCGTCAGACGGCCGAGGCACTGTTTGGCAGCCATGAGCAGGACGTGCGGCTGTGGGAGCAGGACTTTGGCGCGCATGACGGTTTGCCGTTTGGTGAATTGCCCGACATCGGGATCCTGAGCGGCGACGATCTTGCGGATTATGCTGCGCCGGGCGGCGAGAGCTTTTCCGATCTCTGCGTGCGCACAAGCCCGGCCTTTTCGCAGTATGGCCAGATGGCTTACGACAACGGCCCCGTGGTTCTTGTCGTCCATGCGGGCGTAATACGTGCAGCGATTGCCATGGTGACCCATCATGTGCCCAGCGGATTGGCCTTCGAGGTAGGGAACCTGTCGGTGACTCGGCTGCGATGCGGGCCGGAGGGTCCGGTCTCGGTGATCGAGGTCAACCGGACATGAAAACGGCCACTGTTACTGCCCATTTCGGAGAGTGGCTGCAGGGAAGATTTGGCCCAGAAGGCCCCATTGTCTTGACCACTTTGCCTTGCCCAGCGTTCCAGGTCAGTGCGCCAGGGGACGACACCCCACCATTTGCGCCAGATGTCCTGGCCCGTTTCGCGGCACGCCTGGGCGTGGTGTCGCTGCCCGAGGGGGTGACGCGCAATTTCGCGGCCGGCATCGGGGGCGGCGCCTCGACGGCCGCGCTGATCGCGCTCGCGCGGGCGGCGGGGTATGACGGCGCGCCCGAGCGGCTGGCCGCGGCCTGCATCGAGGTCGAGAAGGCCAGCGACCCGCTGATGTTCGCACAGCCGGACCGGGTGCTCTGGGCCTCGCGTCAGGGGCGCGTGCTGCGCGACATGCCGGCCCCGCCGCGGGCGGCCATTCTGGGCGGGCGTTGGGGCGCGCCGGTCCGCACGGATGCGGGCGACGACAACTTCGCGGATATATCGGACCTTGTTGATGACTGGGACAGGGCGGCCCGGTGCGCCGATCTGCCCCGCCTCGCGGCGCTGGCCAGCGAATCCGCGCACCGCTGTCGTGCGGCCCGCGGCCCGGCGGACCCGATGGCAGAGCTGGCACGGGACCTGGGGGCGCTGGGCAACACGCGCGCGCACACGGGGTCGCTGCGCGGGCTGGTCTTTGCCCCCGGCACCATCCCCGCACATGGCCCGGCCGCCCTGCGCGAGGCGGGTCTGACCGGAGTGATGAGCTTCGAGACGGGGGCGGCATGACCTTTGCCCTGGTCATGCTGGCAGGGCTGGCGCTGGACCTCTGTCTTGGCTGGCCGGGCCGGCTCTACGCGCGGATCGGTCATCCGGTGACATGGCTGGGGCGGGTCATCTCGGCCTGCGAGGCGCGGCTGAACCGCGAATCGGACTGCGAAAGACTGCGGGGCGGCCTGGCGACGACGGTGATCGTGACGCTGATGGCCGCCCTGCCGGCCTGGGCGGTTCAGGCGGCCCTGCCCGATGGCTGGGCCGGGATCATGATCGCCGCCGTGCTGGCCTGGCCGCTGATCGCCCTGCGCGCGTTGCACGATCATGTGCGGGCCGTCGCGCGCCCGCTGGCACGCGGCGACCTGCCCGCGGCACGCAACGCGGTCAGCCTGATCGTCGGACGCGACCCGGCGCAGCTGGATACCCCAGCCATTGCCCGCGCCGCCACCGAAAGCCTTGCGGAAAACACCTCGGACGGGATTGTCGCGCCGCTGTTCTGGGGGGTGCTGCTGGGCCTGCCCGGCCTCTATGCCTACAAGGCCATCAACACGTTGGATTCGATGATCGGCCATCGCAATGCGCGATACGAATTTTTCGGCAAACCCGCGGCCCGGCTGGATGACCTCGTGAATTGGCTTCCAGCGCGTTTGACCGGCTTGATCTTTGCCTGTGTGTCCGGCCGCCCGGTGCGGGCCTTTCGGGTGATGCTGCGCGATGCGCCAAAACACCGCTCGCCCAATGCCGGCTGGGCCGAGGGGGCGATGGCCGCCGCGCTGGATATTCGTCTGTCCGGCCCGCGCGTCTATGGGGACCATGTCGCACAGGAGCCATGGTTGAACAAAGGGGCAGCCGATCCGTCCCCTCTAGATCTGGCAGACGCATTGTCTCTTTACTGGCGCGCCATGACAGTTTGCGGGGTTGCCCTGGCCGTCTTGGCGCTGCTCTAAGGCACGCATGGCAAAATCCCGAGATCACGGCGGAAATCTGGACGCGGCGATGGCCCGATGGGGCGGTGCACCCGAGGACTGGCTGGACCTGTCCACCGGGATCAACCCCAGCCCCTACCCGCTGCCGCCGATACCAGCGGCATCCTGGGCTGTATTGCCCCGCAAGGCTGACATGGTGCGCCTGAACCGGATCGCAGCCGAGGCCTATGCCACCCCGGCCCGCGTCATCGCGATGAACGGGGCCCAGGGGGCCATCCAGCTGGTGCCGGGCTTGCGCAGACCGGGCCGAGCCAAGGTGCTGGCGCCGACCTACAACGAACATGCCGCCGCGTTGCGGGCCTGTGGCTGGCAGGTGGATGAGGTGAACAAGGTCGCGGATTTGGCTGGCGCAGATCTGGCTGTCGTGGTCAATCCCAACAACCCTGACGGGCGTCGCACGGCGCCACACACCCTTCACCAGCTTGCGGCACATGTGGGGCTTCTGATCATCGACGAAAGCTTCGCTGACCCCGAATCAGAGCTGTCCACTGCCCCGCAGATTGATGATGAGACGATCATCGTTATTCGCTCTTTCGGGAAATTCTACGGCTTGGCTGGGCTGCGGCTCGGGTTTGCGCTAGCGAATGGCGCCGTGGCGGAGCGTCTGGCCGAGAGGGCAGGCCCCTGGCCCGTTTCCGGGCCAGCCATCGACGTGGCCTGTCACGCCCTCGCTGATCGCGACTGGCGGGCAACGACAACAGCCCGGCTGACCGCGGGGGCTGCGCGGCTCGACGGGCTGGCGCGACAGGCGGGCTGGGACATGATCGGCGGGACCTCTCTGTTTCGCACCTATGCGACCCTTGATGCCACGACCACGCAGGAGGCGCTGGCACGGCACCGGGTCTGGAGCCGGATTTTCCCGTATTCCGACACCTGGATTCGGCTTGGCCTGCCCGACGCGGCACGCTGGCCACAGTTCGAGACAGCGATAGCGGCCGCCGCATGCAGATGACCGAGACGCATCGCGACAGCCTGCAGACACTGCTGGCATGGCGGCGTGACGTCCGCCATTTTCGCCCCGACCCGCTGTCCGATGCGGCGATGGAAAGCCTGCGCGCTGCGATGGACAGCGCCCCGTCGGTCGGCAACGCCCGGCCCTGGCGCGTTCTGCGTGTTGTCGACCAGACGCTGCGCGCCAAGGTGCGCGCCGAGTTCGCGCGTCAGAACGCGGCGGCAGCCGACGGGTATGAGGGGGCCGACCGGGCGGCCTATCTGGCCTTAAAGCTTGCCGGGCTGGACCGGGCACCGGAGCATCTGGCGGTTTTCACCGAAACCGCCCCGGGCGAAGGCCGGGGGCTGGGGCGGCAAACCATGCCGACGACCCTGGAGCAATCTACCGCAATGGCGATCCACGCGATGTGGCTGATGGCGCGGGCCTGCAATATCGGCGTCGGCATGGTGTCCATCGTCGACCCCGACCGTATCGAGACACTGTTCGACGTGCCCCCGACATGGCGTTTCACGGCCTATCTTTGCGTAGGCTATGCCGAGTTCGACGCGGACATGCCACTGTTGCACCGGGCCGGATGGCAGCAAAATACTCGGACGGAATGGCAAACGCGCTGAGGCTCAGGCCCGCAGGGCCAGCAAGCCGTCGACATCAAGATGTGTTTCCAGGTGATCGGCCAGCGCGTCCAGCGTGGCCTCCAGCGTGCGGTCATAGGCGACGCCGGAGGCGGCCACGCCTATCCGGCGCAGCCACGCGGCCCGGAAGACGTCGTCGGAAAACATCCCGTGCAGGTAGCTTCCCGAGATACGCCCATCCGCCGAGACCGCCCCTTCCGGCGCACCCGCCACGGTAGCAAAACCGCGGGCCCGATCCGGGCCGTCAGAGCGCCCGATATGGATTTCGTACCCGTGAAACGGCAGGTCAGTTTCGATGTGGTGCGCATGGACAGCGCGCAGGCTCTTGTCGCCGCCCATCTCGGTGCGGATGTCGAGAAGCCCCAGCCCGGGGATACTGCCGGCCGGACCCTCGATGCCGTCGGGATCAGCGACCTCGCGGCCGAGCATCTGGTAGCCGCCGCATATGCCCAACACGTGCCCGCCACGGCGGTGATGGGCCATCAGGTCGATATCCCAGCCCTGGTCGCAAAGAAATGCCAGATCGCCGCGCGTGGATTTGGACCCCGGCAGGACAACCAGATCGGCATCCGCAGGGATGGGCTGGCCAGCAGACAGCATGGTAAGGCGCACCCCCGGCTCTTGCATCAGCGGGTCGAGATCGTCGAAATTCGCAATTCGGCTGAAGCGCAGACATACGATGTGGACACCTTCTGCCCGCTCCGGCTTGCCGAAATCCAATGCGTCCTCGGCGGGCAGTTTCCAGGCCGCGTCGAACCATGGTGCCACGCCAAAGCCGCGCCAGCCCGTCCGCGCCTCGATCATCGCATAGCCATCGTCGAAAAGCGTCAGGTCACCGCGGAACTTGTTGATGACAAAGCCCCTAACCCGGGCCGCATCGTCCTGCGCCATCACCGCCTGGGTGCCGACGATCTGGGCAATCACCCCGCCCCGGTCGACATCGCCGCACAGCACCACCGGCACATCGGCTGCCGCGGCAAAGCCCATGTTCGCGATGTCGCCCTGTCGAAGGTTGACCTCGGCCGGGCTGCCCGCGCCTTCGACGATCACCAGGTCATGCGCGGCCCGCACCCTGTTGAAGCTGTCCAGCACCGCCTCAAGAAGCTTTGGTTTGAGCTGCGCGTAATCGCGTGCCCGGGCCGAAGTCAGCCGTTTTCCCTGAACGATGACCTGGGCGCCGGTGTCCGTCTCAGGCTTGAGCAGCACAGGGTTCATGTCCGTATGCGGAGCCAGCCCGCTGGCCCGCGCCTGAAGCGCCTGTGCCCGCCCGATTTCGTGCCCTTCCTGCGCCACGGCCGCGTTGTTTGACATGTTCTGGGGCTTGAACGGGGCAACAGACAGGCCCCGCCTGCGCGCAGCCCGGCACAGCCCCGCCACAAGCATGGACTTGCCAACGTTCGAGCCGGTGCCCTGGATCATTAGTGCGCCCGGCACGGATCAGAACTCCACCCCCTGCTGCGCCTTCACCCCGTCACGAAAGGGGTGCTTGATCAACGTCATCTCGGTGACAAGGTCCGCGGCCTCGATCAGCTCGGACTTGGCGTTGCGCCCGGTCAGGCAAACATGTGTCATGTCGGGTTTCTCGTGCAGCAGAAAATCGACCACCTCGTCTATATCGAGGTAATCATAGCGCAGCGCGATGTTGATCTCGTCGAGCAGGACAAACTGCACCTCGGGGTCGAAGATCTGCTCGCGCGCCATTTTCCATCCCTGCTGCGCCGCCGCGATATCGCGTTCACGGTCCTGGGTTTCCCAGGTAAAGCCCTCGCCCGAGACGAAAAAGCGGCATTCATCGGGAAACCGCTCGCGCAAAAAGGATCGCTCACCCGTCGCCCAATTGCCCTTGATAAACTGGACGACCGCGCAGGGCATCCCGTGGGCGATACAGCGCATGATCATGCCGAAACCGGACGACGATTTGCCCTTGCCCGACCCGGTATGCACCATGATCAGGCCTTTTTCTTCGGTCTTGCTTTCCATCATCCTGTCACGCACGGCCTTGATCTTGCTCATTTTTTCCGCGTGGCGGTCATTTTCTTCGCTGCTCATTTCGGCATCCCCGTTCTTGACAAGCACTGTGGATTCGGACCAAGTGGCGTGGTGTTGGTGCCTGTCTACACAGGTGAAAAGGGAATGTGCAGCCACGAATTCCGTGGTCAAGCACAGCCGCCCCCGCGACCGTGACCGGAGAAGGTTGCTCGAGACCACTGGCAAATGCTGGGAAGGACGAGCCGCCGCAGGGCCTTGGCCCGTAATCCGCAAGCCGGGAGACCTGCCAACACCATGAAGCACGAAACCGGACGGGGTGTTCCGGTGACGGAATGCGGCCCTGTAACCGGGCTTTTTCCGCCATCTGACCCGCGTTCCATGCAGGTGGGACCGAGGACATGTCAATCAACGCCAGAAACCAGCCGCAAACGGAACTGCTCGTTTGCGTCAAATGCCGGCGGGGGCAGGAAATCCCGTCAGACGCGCGTCGGCCGGGGCAGGCGCTTTATGACGGGCTGACAGCCCTGAAATGTCCCGACGGCCTGCGCATCACGCCGGTCGAATGCCTTCAGAACTGTGATTACGGCTGTACCGTCGCGCTGCGCGGCGGTGACACGAAATGGACCTATGTTTTCGGTCACGTCGAAGAAACGTCGCATCCGGAAATGATCCTTTCGGGGGCCGCGCAGTATCAGGATAGCGCCGACGGGATCATCCCGTGGCGCCAGCGCCCCGACCACTTCAAGCGCAACTGCGTCGCGCGCATCCCTCCTGTCACCCAAGCTTAGGACGCCTGACATGACCAATCTCGCAAAACTGCCCGTTACAGTGATCACCGGCTTTCTCGGCTCGGGCAAGACGACGTTGATCTCGCACCTGATGCAGAACCCCGGCGGCAAACGGCTGGCCGTGGTGGTCAATGAATTCGGTGATGTGGGTGTGGACGGGGAAATCCTCAAAGGCTGCGCCATCCCGGATTGTCCGGCCGAAAACATCATGGAACTGGCCAATGGCTGCATCTGCTGCACCGTGGCCGATGATTTCATCCCGACGATCGAAGCGCTGATGAAGCTGGAGCCGCGCCCGGATCACATCCTGATCGAAACCTCCGGCCTGGCTCTGCCCAAGCCACTGCTCAAGGCGTTTGACTGGCCGGGTATCCGCTCTCGGATCACCGTCGACGGGGTGATCGCGCTCGCGGATGCCGAAGCCGTCTCCTCGGGCCGTTTTGCACCTGATGTTGCGGCAGTGGATGCACAGCGCGAAGCCGATGACAGTCTCGACCACGAAACACCGCTTTCCGAAGTGTTCGAGGATCAGATTTCCTGCGCGGATATCGTTCTGCTGACCAAGCCCGATCTGGCCGGTCCCGACGGCGTGGCCAAAGCCAGGGAAATCATCGCCGCCGAGGCACCGCGCCCGCTATCCGTGGTCGAAGTGGCCGAGGGCGCGGTGGATCCGCGCGTGATCCTCGGGCTCGAAGCCGCAGCCGAAGACGACATGGGAGCGCGCCCGTCGCATCACGATGATCACGACGATCATGAACATGACGATTTCGAATCCATCGTCGTGGACATCCCGGAGCTGACGGATCCGGCGAATCTGGTCCGTGCCATCGAGACACTGGCCAACGAGAACAACATCCTGCGCGTGAAGGGCTATGCCAGCGTGGCGGGCAAGCCGATGCGCCTGTTGGTGCAGGCCGTGGGCGCGCGAGTGCGCCACCAGTATGACCGCCCCTGGAAACCGGACGAGGCGCGCGCAGGCCGGCTTGTGGTCATCGCCGAACATGATGATATAAACCCCGAAGCGATCCGGGCGGTGCTCAGCCCCGCCACGCAGGCCGCCGAATAAACCGGGCCGCCTGCAATGCATGTCGTTTTCCGCGAAAGCCACGGTCTCGAAGAGACAGACACCCCGACCGACCTGGGCCAGGACCCGGCAGATCTGGTGGTGCTGTCCTTTTCCGACAGCGACCTGGGCGCTTTCGCGGAAGGGTGGCGGCAGGGCGGCGGGCCCGAGGGCAAGCTGCCCAGCTTGCGTTTGGCCAACCTGACAGCCCTGCGGCATCCGTTGTCTGTCGATACCTATGTGGAAAACACGCTGGAAAGCGCCAAGGGCATTCTTATCCGGCTGATCGGCGGCCTTCCCTACTGGGACTACGGCGTGCAGCAGGTTCTGGCCTTGGCGCAGCGCAAGGGGATCGCCGTGGCAGTCCTTCCCGCAGATGGCCGCGAGGATACACGGCTGGACACGGCGTCCACCCTGCCCGTCTCGACCCTGCGCCGGCTGGCGCATCTTTGTGATGCCGGCGGCGCGGTGGCAGCGCAGGCCGCGTTGGCGCAGATGGCGCTCGCGGCCGGTCTTTATGCGGCACCGGTGCGCGGAACCAAATCCATTCCGCCCGTCGGCACCTGGACGCCGGAACAGGGCGTGGTATGCCCTTTGGCGGACATGCCGCCGGACGAAAGCCCCCGCGTGATGATCGTGTTCTACCGGTCCTATCTCGTGGCGGCCGATCTGGCACCGATCACCGGCCTCGTCGCCGCCTTTCGCGCACAGGGCTTTCATGCGCGCGCGCTCTTTGCCCCGTCGCTCAAGGCCCCGGATGCAGCTGGCTGGATGGCCCGCCAGGTGCGTGCCTACGGCCCGGACGCGATCGTCAACGCGACCGCGTTCAGCGGAAAGGGTGCCGAGGGTCGGTCTCCTCTGGATGCGGGCGGGGTCCCGGTTTTTCAAGTGGCACTGGCCACCTCCACCCGCGCAGCCTGGGCCGAAGCCGAGCGCGGCCTGTCACCCGCCGATCTGGCAATGCACGTGGTGCTGCCCGAGGTGGACGGACGACTGACGGGCGGCGTGGTGTCCTTCAAGGAACCGGGCAAGCGTGATCCCGATCTTCAATTCGCGCGCTACGGCCATGCGGCTGATGCAGAACGGACAGACGCCGTGGTGGCACGCGTGCGCGGCTGGACCGATCTGGCGTCCAAACCGGTATCGAAGCGGCGCGTGGCATTGGTGCTCTCGACCTATCCCGGCAAGGACTGGAACATGGGCCATGCCGTGGGGCTGGACGCCCCGGCCTCGGCGCGCGCGATCCTGTCCGATCTTGCGCGCGCGGGCTACGACGTCGAGGATGCCGCACCCGATCTCGAAGACAGGCTTCTGGCGCAGGATTTTCGCCTACCACTGGCCGCATACGAGTCCCTTCTCGAACGCCTGCCCTGGCAGCTTCGGAACGATCTGCATGCGGCCTGGGGCGCTCCGGAGGCAGATGACAGTGTCAGGGACGGGGCCTTCCATTTTGCCGCGTGGCGCACCGGGCGCGGGCTGGTCGCCCTGCAACCCGAGCGCGGCACACCAAAGCTGCGCGACGACGAATACCACGACCTGTCGCGCATCCCGCGCCACGCCTACGTGGCGTTTTATCTGTGGTTACAAGACCAAGCGGACGCGCTGGTGCATGTCGGAGCGCATGGCACGTTGGAATGGCTGCCCGGCAAATCCGTGGCGCTGTCAGGCGAGTGCTGGCCCGAGGTGCTTACCGGCGCGCTGCCGGTGATCTACCCCTTCATCGTGAACGACCCCGGCGAGGCCGCGCAAGCCAAGCGCCGGATCGGCGCCGTGACCTTGGGCCATGTGCCCCCGCCGCTGCGTCAAAGCGAGACGCCTGACAGGCTGTCCCGTCTGGAAGCGCTGCTCGACGAGTTCTCGAACGCCGACGGGTTGGACCCGAAACGCCGGGACCGGCTGCAAACGGATATCCGCACAGAGGCGCAGGTGTTGGGGGTCGAAGATGATCTAGGGCTGGACGGCGCCGCCTGTAGCGCCGAGGCGATCACCCGGATCGACCGTTTCGTCTGCGACATCAAGGAAAGCCAGTTCGGCGAGGGTCTGCACATCTGGGGCCGCGTCCCGGACAAGGCGGGCGCATTCGATGTCACGGCCTCGGCGACGGCGGAACGCCAGTCGCTGCTTGATGCGCTCGACGGACGCCGCATCGCCGAAGGGCCCTCCGGTTCGCCCTATCGCGGACGGCAGGATGTTCTGCCCACCGGCAGAAACCTGTTCACCACGGATCCGCGGTCCGTCCCCACCCGCGCCGCCTATGCGCAGGGTGTGAAACTGGCCGAGGAACTGGTCCGGCGGCATTTGCAGGAAGAAGGCGACTGGCCGCACGGGCTGATCGTGGACCTCTGGGGTTCGGCCACCATGCGCACCGCCGGCGAGGAATTCGCCATGGCGCTGCACCTGTTGGGTGTGCGCCCGGTCTGGGACACGGGCTCCGAACGCGTGTCCGGGCTGGAGGTGCTTCCGATTGCCGAGCTGGACCGGCCGCGCATCGATGTGACCCTGCGCGTGTCCGGCCTGTTTCGCGATGTTTTCCCGACGCTCTCGGCGCTCTTTGCCCAAGCCACCCGCGCGCTGGCCGCGCGTGACGAGGCGCCGGACTGGAACCCCTATGCCGGACACACCCCGGCCGCGCGGGTTTATGGCCCGGCACCCGGCAGCTTTGGCCTTGGCATGGGCACGGCACTGGACAGCTTCACGCCGGAGGCCCGTGTTCAGGCCGGGCAAGCATGGCTCGATGCCTCCGCCTGGGCCCTCGACGGTGAGACGGCCACGCGAGACATGGACGGCCTCAAGGCCCGCGTGGCACAAGCTGACAGCTTCGTGCATCTGCAGGACCTGCCAGAGACCGATCTGCTGCTGGCCTCGGATTACGCCGCGCACGAGGCGGGCTTTGCCGCGGCGCAGGGCATCACCGGCGGCCAGGCCGCGCTTTATCATCTGGACGTGACCAACCCCGAGGCCCCCCGGGCGCGCTTGCTGCCCGAAGAGATCGCCCGCGTGGTGCAGGCGCGCGCTGCGAATCCGCACTGGATTTCCGGCATGCGCGCGCATGGGTTCCGCGGGGCGGCAGAGCTTGCCGCGACGCTCGATCACATGGCCAGCTTCGCGCAATTGGCGGGTGCGGTCGGCCCGCATCTGTTCGACGCGTATCACGAGGCGACGCTGGGCGATCCCGAAACAGCGGCCTTCTTGCAAGAGACCAATCCTCGCGCGCATGACGCGATGCAGGATACCTTCCGCGCCCTGCACGAGGCCGGGCTGTGGCAGACGCGGCGCAACTCGATCCTGGCCGAGCTTGGCGAGGGGCTGGCGACATGAGCGATACAGTCTCCGACACACCCATCGTGCAGGGCTGGTGCCCGGGCGCGCATCGCCCGATGATGTCCGGCGATGGACTGGTGGTGCGGGTTCGTCCGTTTCGTGCCACGCTTTCGGTCGCACAGGGGCGCACGCTCTGCGACCTGGCGCGGCGCTATGGCAATGGCGCATTGGACCTGACCAGCCGGGCCAATCTGCAGATCCGCGGCGTCGCTGCGGCCGATCACCCGGCCCTGCTGGCCGAACTGGCCGCAGCGGGGCTGCTGGATGAAGACCCGGCCGTCGAGGGTCACCGCAACATCCTGATGCCACACGACTGGCAGGCGGGCGACCAGACCGACCGTCTTCAGGACGCCCTTCTGAAAACGCTCCCCGGACTGCCGGCCTTGCCGCAAAAGATGGGTTATGCGCTGGACACCGGCGCAGGGGCATGGCTTGCGGGCGGGTCTGCAGATTTCCGGTTCGAACATGATGCAATGGGCCGGCTGCTGCTGCGGGCCGACGGGTCGACACTGGGCCGGGCCGTGACCGAATCCACCGCCATGGCGGCGTTGACAGAGATGATCACTTGGTTTGTCGAGACGGGTGGCCCGGACGCCGGGCGCATGCGGCGGCACTTGCTGAAGACGCCCCTGCCGGACGCGTGGCAAGACCGCGCGCCGCGGGCCCCGGCGGCACCGCTGACACCGGGCCGGGGCAGCGATTGCCTGATCCTCGGTGCGCCGTTCGGCAGCCTTCCGGTGGACGCGCTAGAGGCGGCGCTCGGGCTGCCCGGTATGCGAGACATACGGCTGATGCTCGACCGATTGTTCTGCCTGCGCGGCGCCCTTGCGGACAGCGCGCCCGGCTTTGTCTGCGAACCCGGATCGGCCCTATTTGACGCGCACGCCTGTCCTGGCGCGCCGCTTTGCCCACAGGCGACGGTAGAGACGCGCGCGCTCGCGCGGCGTTTGGCCGACAAGGTGCCGGGGAGGCTGCACGTATCCGGCTGCGCCAAGGGCTGTGCCCTGGCGCGCCCGGCCGCGTTCACCCTGACCGGGCGCAACGGGCGCTTTGACCTTGTGCGCGATGGTGCCCCATGGGACGCGCCCGAAGCCGTCGGTCTCGACCCTGATCACCTCGATGACCTGACCGGACTCGCCTGAATGCCCTATGAATACGAAAAAGACGGCGCTGCCATCTATGCCGAGAGCTTTGCCACGATCCGCGCCGAGGCCGATCTCGCGCGGTTCGACGCGGACGAAGAACAGATCGCCGTGCGCATGATCCATGCCGCAGGGATGGTGGGGCTGGAAAAGCACATGCGCTTTTCACCGGGATTTGCGAAGGCCGCACGCGGCGCGCTGGACGCAGGAGCGCCAGTGTTCTGTGATGCGCGGATGGTGTCCGAGGGGGTAACCCGTGCCCGGTTGCCGGCTGACAACGAGGTGATCTGCACCCTGCACGCCGACGGCGTCCACGACCTGGCGCGCGACATGGGCAACACCCGCTCTGCCACCGCGCTTGAACTGTGGCGGCCAAGGCTCCAAGGCGCGCTGGTGGCCATTGGCAATGCGCCGACGGCCCTGTTTCACCTGCTCAACATGCTCGAAGACCCGGCCTGCCCGCGCCCGGCCGCCATCATCGGCTGCCCGGTGGGCTTTGTCGGCGCGCGCGAGAGCAAGGACGCGCTCTGGGCGGATCAACCCGTGCCCTGCTGCATCGTCGAAGGTCGCCTGGGCGGCAGCGCCATCACCGTGGCGGCCATCAATGCCATCGCGAGCCGCAAGGAATGACCCCCCTGTGAAACCAAAAGGCACGATATGGGGCGTCGGGCTCGGTCCCGGTGACCCGGAGCTGATGTCGGTCAAGGCGGACCGCCTGCTGAGGCAAGCCTCGCATGTGGCGTTTTTCCGCAAGGCTGGCCGCATCGGGCAGGCCAAGCGCATCCTTGACGGCATGCTGCGCCCGGATGTGACCGAGATCGCCATGAAATATCCGGTCACGACGGAAATCCCCCTGAGCGATCCGCGCTACAATGAAATCCTCTCCACCTTTTACGAGGAAAGTGCCGCGCGCCTGCGGGGCTTGTCGGAGGCCGGGCAGGAAGTGGTCGTGGTAAGCGAAGGCGACCCGTTCTTCTACGGCTCTTTCATGCATCTCTATACCCGGCTCAAGGACGATTGCCCGGTCGACGTCGTGCCCGCCATCACCGGCATGAGCGCGGCATGGACAGCGACCGGTTTGCCCGTCACCTGGGGCGACGATGTGCTCAGCGTGTTGATGGGCACCTTGCCCGAGGATGCGCTTGTGGATCACATGGCCCGCGCCGATGCGCTTGTGGTCATGAAGATCGGCCGCAATTTTACAAAGGTCTGCGAAGCACTGCACCGTGCGGGACGGTTCGATGATGCGTGGTTAATCGAATACGCCGCCATGGCAGACCAAACGGTGCAAAGACTGTCCGAGGCCGGCGACAGGGTGACGCCGTATTTCTCGATCATCGTTGTGCATGGCAACGGGAGGCGACCATGAGAGGCTCGCTTGTCATCGCGGGGCTTGGCCCCGGCGCCGACGCGCTTGTGACCCCCGAGGTCAGCGCGGTGTTGGCGCAGGCCACCGATGTGGTGGGCTACATTCCTTACGTCGCCCGCGTGGCGGACCGACCGGGTCTGACCCTGCACCCGTCGGACAATCGGGTCGAGATCGACCGGTCCCGACACGCCCTGGAAATGGCCAGCGAGGGTCGGCAGGTCGTGGTTGTCTCCTCCGGCGATCCGGGGGTCTTTGCCATGGCCTCTGCTATCTTTGAAACGGTAGAGGCGGGACCGGCGGATTGGCGCGATCTGGACATCCGCGTGTTGCCGGGCATCACCGCCATGCTGGCCGCCGCCGCGCGCGCCGGTGCCCCGCTGGGCCATGATTTCTGCGCCATCAACCTCAGCGACAACCTCAAACCATGGGCGCTTATCGAAAAGCGGCTTTGGCTTGCCGCCGAGGCTGATTTCGCCATGGCCTTTTACAACCCGAGCTCCAGCTCCCGGCCCGAAGGCTTCGCCAAGAGCTTGCAGATCTTGCAAGAAGCCTGTGGCGACGCCCGCCCGGTCGTCTTTGCGCGCGCGGTCTCGACGCCCCAGGAAGAGATCCGCGTTGTGCCGCTGACCGACTGCACGCCCGACATGGCCGACATGCGCACGGTGGTTCTGGTCGGCTCATCGACCACCCGCATCATCGAACGTGCGGGCGCGCCCATCGTCTATACCCCCAGATCGGTGCGGGCATGACCCATCCAGCGCATCACCTCGGCGATGGAATGCGCCTCCTTGCGCGGCGGGATGGCGGGCCGATCGATCATCAGGACCGGCAAGCCCAGCGCGCGCGCCGCGATGATCTTGGCTTGCGCACCGGTGCCACCCGCATTTTTGGACACCACCAGATCGATGCGATGCTTGGCCAGAAGCGCGCGGTCTCCGTCCAACGTGAAGGGGCCACGATCCACGATCACAGTCGCGTCGGGAAAGCACAAAGGCTCTGCGGGAGGGTCGACCAGCCTGAAAAGGTAGCCATGCTGCGGATTTGCGGCGAAATCGGGCAAATGCATGCGCCCGACGGCCAGCATCACGCGTTTCGGCGGGCCGTCCAGCGCGGCCACCGCGCCCGCGATGTCAGGGACATGGCTCCAGCGGTCTCCCGGTTGTGCCTGCCACGGTGCGCGGGTCAGCGCGACAAGCGGGGTTCCGGTCTGCGCACAGGCCTCGATGGCATTGCAGCTCATTTGCGCGGCAAAGGGATGGGTCGCGTCGATCACATGGGTGATCGCATGGTCGCGCAAATACTGCGCCAGCTCCGCGACGCCACCAAATCCGCCGACGCGCATCGGCACGCCCTGCGGCGCGGGGCGGGTGACGCGCCCTGCCATGGAGACCGTACCGGAGAGGCCCGCGTCGGCCACCGCATGGCACAGGCTGCGCCCCTCGGTCGTGCCGCCCAGAATAAGGAGGTTCGGGCGCATGTCTGAGACTCCGTGGTTAACCGTGATCGGTTTGGGCGAGGATGGACCGGACGGTCTGTGCCGCGCAAGCAAAGAAGCCTTGGCACAAGCCGATTGCATCTTCGGTGCGAAACGCCACTTGTCGCTCTTGCCGGAAAGCGGGGCGCGGCGGATGGAATGGCCGGTGCCATTTTCCGACGGGCTTGACCTCGTGATGGCGCGACGCGGCCAGCCCACTGTGGTGCTGGCATCGGGCGATCCGTTCTGGTTCGGAGCCGGGACGTCGCTTGCCACGCGGCTTGAGCGGGCGGAATGGCGGGCGTTCCCCGGCCGATCAAGTTTTTCGCTGGCGGCCGCCCGGTTGGGATGGGCCCTGAACAAGGCGCTATGCCTTGGTTTGCATGCCGCTCCGCTGACCCGTCTGCGTCCGCATTTGGCACCCGGGCAGCGGATCATCGTCACGCTGCGCGATGGACAGGCTGTTGCGGAGCTTGGGCACTACCTGGACGACTGCGGCTTTGGCCGATCGCATTGCACGGTGCTGGAGGCGCTTGGCGGTCCGCGCGAACGGGTCACGGATTCCACGGCGCAAGACGTGCAGGGAGGCGAATTTGCCCACCCTGTTTGCGTGGCGTTCGAGGTCGCCGGCGACGGCGACGTGCTGCCGCTGGCGTCAGGGCGCGGGGATGACTGGTTCGCCAGTGACGGCCAGATCACGAAACAGCCCGTGCGGGCGTTGACACTGGCGGCCCTCGAACCGCGCCCTTTCGAGCATCTTTGGGATATCGGCGGCGGCTCCGGCTCTATCGGGATCGAATGGCTTCTGTCGGGCCCCACCCTGCGTGCCACGGCCATCGAGCCGCGCCCCGACCGGGCCGATCGGATACGCGCCAACGCCGCCAAGCTGGGCGTGGATCGCCTGTGCGTTGTTGAGGGCAAAGCCCCGAACGTCTTGACAAATCTCGCCTTGCCCGACGCGGTATTCGTCGGCGGGGGCCTGTCTCCGGCGCTCTTGGCGCAGCTGGAAACCCTTCCCAAAGGCACGCGGATTGTCGCCAATGCCGTGACATTGGAGAGCGAGGCGCTGCTGACGCAGTCGCAGGCCCGCCTTGGTGGCAAATTGATGCGGATCGAAATTGCCGATACCGCCCCGATCGGCTGCAAACGCGGCTGGCGCGCGGCCTATCCCATCACGCAATGGAGCCACGCCCTATGATCGTCGCGGGTTTCGGTTTTTCCACACGGGCGCGGGATGACAGCTTGCGCGACGCGTTGCGACTGGCCTGCGCCCGGGCCGGAATTTCCGGGCCGGATGCTCTGGCCACAGCACAAGACAAAGCCACGGCGCTCAATGCGCTTTCGCAGGCGCTGGGGGTTCCCGTTCATCCGGTCTCGCAAGAAACACTGGCCACTCAAACCACGCAGACACAGTCTGCTCGGGTCACGGCGGAGCGGGCCACCGGGTCCCTGGCCGAAGCCGCGGCCCTCGCCGCCGCCGGGACGGGTGCGCGGCTGTTGAGCCCGCGCATACACGCGCAGGACCGCCTCGCCAGCTGTGCCATAGCAAAAGGAGTCTCCTCATGACCGTCCATTTCATCGGTGCCGGACCGGGTGCGCCGGACCTGCTGACCCTGCGCGGCCGCGATATCATCGCGCGCTGCCCGGTTTGTCTTTATGCGGGGTCTCTGGTGCCAAGGGCCATTCTGGATCACTGCCCTGACGGCGCGCATATCGTGAACACGGCGCCCATGGATCTGGATCAGATCGTCGCCGAGATCCGGCAGGCCCAACAGGCCGGCCAGGATGTGGTGCGGCTCCATTCGGGCGACCTGTCCGTCTGGTCGGCCATGGGCGAACAGATGCGCCGCCTGCGGGCCGAGGGTATTCCGGTGTCGGTCACGCCGGGCGTTCCCGCCTTTGCCGCCGCCGCAGCGTCGCTCGGGGCTGAACTGACCCTGCCGGGGCTGGCGCAATCGGTCGTCCTGACGCGCACCCCGGGTCGAGCATCCACCATGCCCGAGGGCGAGACACTGACAAATTTCGCCGCCACCGGCGCCACGCTGGCCATCCACCTGTCAATCCAGAACCTGGTGCGCGTGGTGGACGACCTGACGCCGGCCTATGGGCCGGACTGTCCGGTTGCCGTGGTCTACCGGGCCAGCTGGCCGGACGAGGCGATCCTTCGCGGAACACTGGCGGATATTCAAGGCAAGCTGACGGAAAACATTCAACGCACGGCCCTGATCCTCGTTGGCCCCGCGCTGGCGGGCGAAGGGTTCGAGGAAAGCTGCCTATATGCGGAGACTTATGACCGCCGCTACCGGCCACAGAGCGCGGAGAGTCCGTGGATAAACTGGACGGAGGAAACAGAAAATGGGTGACTTGGCATGAAGGGGCTGCTGATTTCCGCGCCGTCGTCGGGCACCGGCAAAACGACTGTCATGCTGGGGCTGCTGCGTGCTCTGGCCGAAGATGGATTGGCCGTGCAGCCCTTCAAATCCGGGCCGGACTATATCGATCCGGCCTTTCACCAAGCGGCCAGTGGGCGATCCAGCTTCAACCTTGATGGCTGGGCCATGGGGCCCGAGCTCTGGCAAGCGATCTCGGCGCAGGGCGCGCATACGGATATCTGCGTGGCCGAAGGCTCCATGGGTCTCTTTGATGGCGTCGCCACGCGCGGCCAGCAAGGCTTCGGCAGCAGCGCCGAGACGGCGCAGGCGATGGGCTGGCCCGTGATACTGGTGCTCGATGTGGGCGGGCAGGCGCAATCCGCCGCCGCCACCGCGCTTGGTTTCAAAAGCTACAATCCCGACCTGCCCTTCGCGGGGGTGATCCTCAACCGTGTGGCATCGCCCCGCCACGAGCGGCTGACGCGTCTGGGGATGGATCGCGCGGGCCTGCCGGTTCTCGGCGTTTTGCCGCGGCGTGGCGACCTGGCCCTGCCGGAGCGGCACCTGGGCCTGATACAGGCCGTGGAACACCCCGATCTTGACGCCGCGATTGCCGGATATTCCAGCTTTCTGCGCGCGCATGTGGATCTTGCCGCCATTCGCGCGGCGGCCCGGGGCCGCGCTTTGCCCCCAACCCCGGCCAGCCTGCCCGGACCGCCGGCGCAGCGCATCGCGATCGCGCGGGATGCGGCGTTTTCCTTCACCTATCCGCATCTTCTGGAAGGCTGGCAGGAGGCAGGTGCGCAGATCATGCCGTTTTCTCCGCTTGCCGATGAGGCCCCGCACCCGGATGCCGATCTGGCCTGGCTGCCCGGCGGGTACCCAGAGCTGCACGCAGGCGAACTTGCCGCCGCCGAAAGGTTTCGCGCAGGCCTGCGCGCGCACGCGCAAACCCGCCCCGTGCATGGCGAATGCGGCGGCTACATGGCCCTGGGCGAAGCGCTGATCGACAAATCCGGCACCCGGCACCGGATGGCAGGGCTGCTCGGGCTTGTCACCAGCTATGAGAAACGCAAATTCCACCTTGGCTATCGGCGGGCGGTCCTTGAGGCCCCATTGCCGGGATTCTCTCCGGGCACGGCGCTGCGCGGGCACGAATTCCACTATTCGACCATTCTCGAACAGCCCGATGCGCCATTGGCGAAGGTGTGCGACGCCGATGGCTCTCCGGTGCCCGAGACAGGCTCGCGCCGCGGCCTGGCCTCGGGGACGTTCTTTCACCTTATCACCCAAGAGGAAGGCGCATGACCGGCTTTGTCAGTTTCGTGAGTTCGGGGCCCGGCGATCCCGAACTTCTGACACTCAAGGCCGTGGATCGGCTGAAGCGCGCGGATGCCGTGCTCTTCGATGACCTGTCTTCCGGCCCGATCCTGGGACATGTGCGCAGCGGGGCCGATCTTGTCGGGGTCGGCAAGCGTGCGGGGCGGGCCTCGCCCAGGCAGACCCATGTCAGTCAGCTTCTTGTCGACTACGCGCAGATGAACCAGCGCACAGTGCGGCTGAAATCTGGCGACAGCGGCATTTTCGGACGCCTCGAAGAAGAAATCACTGCGCTCAAGGCTGCAGGCATCCCCTTTGAAATCATCCCCGGTGTGCCTTCGGCCTGTGCAGCTGCCGCCGCTGCGGGTATTCCGCTCAGCCGCCGACTGACTTCGCGGCGTGTCCAGTTCATCACCGGGCATGACGTGACCGGACAGTTGCCAGACGACATGAATATCGCAGCGCTTGCCGATCCGACCGCATCCACGGTCGTTTTCATGGGCAAGCGCACCTTTCCCAAACTTGTGGACACGCTGCGCGGAGCCGGGCTGCCCGGAACCACGCCGGCGCTGCTGGCCGAGGGAGTCAGCACCGAGGCGCAACGTATCGAACGCCACACGGTGCAGTCGCTGGCAGACCAGCTGACCCAAGAGGTCAGCGACAATCCGGCGCTCATCCTTTTCGGCTCGCTTTGCGAGGATTAGGCCCAACTTCATCACTTGTTCGCCATCCGATGACCTGCAATACTCTCAATCACGGTGACGTGTTCAGCGTCTTAATAGGGAACCGGGTGCAAGACCCGGACTGCCCCCGCAACTGTAAGCGGCGAGCGTAATGGAAAACCACTGGCCCCTCCGGGCTGGGAAGGCCGGACACGCAGCGACCCGCAAGTCAGGAGACCTGCCGTATAAGAGCGAACCCGCCGCGCATGCGGCGCATCTTGCTGCCGGAGGGGCAGCCATAGAAACGAGGGATACCCCATGCATATCGAACCCGGTGTCGTTGACGGCGCCAAAATGGCATTTGCATATACGACCGCAGCCGGCGCGACCGGCTATACAGCAAAACTCGCACTGGAAGACCTGCGGGCGCATGACGCAGGTTCGTTTGCCGTAAGGACGCTCTTTGCAGCCGTCGGCACATTCGTCTTTTTCGAAGTCCTTCCGCATTTCCCGGTAGGGATCTCCGAGGTGCACTTCATTCTCGGCACGACATTGTTCCTGCTCATGGGAGCCGCACCGGCCGCAATTGGCCTCGCGTTCGGCCTGTTGCTTCAAGGGATGCTTTTTTCCCCGACGGACATGCCGATGTATTTCGTGAATGTCACCACCCTGCTGGTGCCGCTTTTCGCCATCACCGCGCTGGCACGACGGACCATTCCGCAAACCACGGCATATGTTGACCTGGACTATTCCAGCGTTCTGAAACTCTCCGCCATGTATCAGGGCGGCATTGTCGCCTGGGTCGCCTTCTGGGCGTTCTATGGCCAGGGCGCCGGCGCCGAGATATTCCAATCCGTCTGGACATTCGGCGCGGCTTACATGCTCGTGCTCCTTGTCGAGCCGATTGCCGATCTGGGCATCCTAGCCGGGGCCAAGGCCCTGCGCGGGATGGAGCGTTCGCGCCTGTTCACCCATCGGCTGTACAACGCCGCGTAGGCTTGCCATCGCAATCGAAGCTCGGGTCCCGCATACGGGCCCGGGCTTCCTCGTGCGTGGAAACCGACATGACACAACTTGATATCCGGCTCGTGGGCATCGGTACCGGCAGCCTATCGCATATCACGCTGGAGGGGGTACAGGCACTGCGCGACGCCGCCCTGATCCTCGTGCCGCACAAGGGGCAGGGCAAGGACGACCTCGCCGAGATTCGATACCAGATCATAGCGGCCACGGGGTCCCGGGCCGCTGTCGCTCAGTTCGAATATCCAGAGCGCGCTCCCGCCTTGCCCTATCAAGAGCGCGTCGCCCGCTGGCATGACGAGATCGCCCGTCGCTGGCAAGCGACCATCGCGCAGGCCGGGGTCGATGGCCCTGTCGCGCTTCTGGTCTGGGGGGATCCATCGCTCTACGACAGCACGCTGCGCATTGCCGCGCGCCTGCATCCCACCCCCTCCGTCCGGGTCGTGCCGGGCATCACGGCGATACAGGCGCTGACGGCGGCCCATGCAATCCCGCTCAACACGGTGGACGGCGCAGTGCAGATCACGACAGGGCGCCGTCTGCGGGCGTCCGGAATGCCACAGGATCAAGACACGGTGGTCGTGATGCTGGACGGACAATGCGCGTTCCAGCACCTCGATACGGCAGGGCTGCACATCTGGTGGGGCGCCTATCTCGGTTCAGACCATCAAATCCTGCTCGAAGGCCCTCTCCATGAAACAGTCGACCAAATCGTGAAGGCCCGTGCGACAGCACGGGAACGGCACGGCTGGATCATGGACAGCTACGTGCTGCGTCGGGTCTGATCGATCCTGAGCAAAGCAGTGGTGTCTCGAACGCCTGGTCCGAGGGCAAATCCGCAGGCCCCGCTGTAACATCAGTGATCCGGACAAGTCGCACCCGAAGGGCCGATTACGGCGTTATCCCCCCTTATGGGTGCGGATGGCCCCCATTCCACAGCCAAGACAATGGCCTGCGCCCTGCGGCTCGTGGTCCGAAAGGCTTGTTGAATGTCTGCTCATCCGCAGACCAGCCCCCCGTCCACGATCAGCGTCTGGCCGGTCACCGCGCGGGCCCAGGGCGAGGCGAAGAACAGGACCGCGTCAGCCAGTTCCTCGGGTGTCGTTACGTGGCCCAGCGGCGTCTGACCCGCGATCAGGTCAAACACCGCGTCGGGCGTGGCGGCACTGGCGTCTGTGGTGCGCAACAGGCCTCCCGCCACCATGTTGACCGTCACGTCCAGCGGCCCGAGATCGCGCGCGGCCGTGCGTGTGAAGGCCATGAGCGCGCCCTTGGCGGCGGTATAATCGTGATAGGGCACCACCGGGTTATGGAAAAGATTGGTGCCGATGGTGACGACGCGCCCGCCGCCCGTGGCCTCGAAATGCGGCCGCAGCGCGTTGATCGCGTGCAGCGCGCCGCCCACTGCGACCTGCGTCTGCGCGGCGATGTCGTCCCAACTCATCCGTTCCAGCGGCGTGCGCGCATCCCCGTCAAAGGAAAAATCTGCCAGCGCATTGTGCATCAGCACCGTGGGCGGGCCAAGCCGATCGGCGATCTCGTCCACCATGTGGTTCACCGCCGTCGGGTCCGTCACGTCGGCCGCGAAGGCCGCGGCGCCATCGCCCAGCTCGCTTGCCAGCGCCTGCGCAGCCTCCGCGCTGCGGCGGTAGTTGATGGCGACGCGCGCACCCTCGCGGGCGAAGGCGCGGGCAATGGCAGCGCCCAGGCCCCGGCCCGCGCCGGTGACAAGGACGGTCTGGTCGTGGATGGCTGTGGTCATGGCGTGATCTCCTTGGGGTCAGGCATGGCGTGGAAATGGTGGACGGGACCGTGGCCGCTCCCGACAGTCAGGGTCTCTGCCGCGGCAATGGTGGCGGCGATATAGGTCTTGGCCCGGCGCGCAGCCTCGGGGATTGCGTGACCGTGACCCAATTGCGCGGCCAAGGCCGAAGACAGCGTGCATCCGGTCCCGTGTGTGTTGCGCGTGGCGTGGCGCGGGGCATCCAGCCGCTGGGCGCCGTCCCCCCTCATCAACAGGTCCGGACTGTCCGGCCCAGCCAGATGCCCCCCCTTCAGCAGAACCGCCTCCGGCCCCATGGCGCGCAGCGCAGCCGCCTGCGCCGCCATTGCCGGCCAGTCGGTCGCCTCGACAGCGTCCAGCAGGTCGGCGGCCTCGGGCAGGTTCGGGGTCAGCACCGTGGCCATCGGCAGCAGCCGGTCGCGCAGCGCGGCAACGGCGTCAGGCTCCAGCAGTCGGTCACCGCCCTTGGCCACCATCACCGGGTCCAGCACGATGGGCGTGGCCTGCCCCTCGAGCGCACCTGCCACGGCCTCCACGATTGCAGCGCTGCCCAGCATGCCGATCTTGACCGCGTCGATGCGGATATCGGCGCGGATCGCGGCGATCTGATCCACCACCATGTCCTGGTCTGTCAACGCCACGCCAGTCACGCCTTGCGTGTTCTGCGCGGTCAGCGCGGTGATCGCCGCCATGGCATAGCCGCCATTCGCCGAGATCGCCTTGATGTCCGCCTGGATACCGGCGCCGCCCGAAGGATCGGAACCGGCGATGGACAGGATGTTGGGGATCATGGCCGCCTCCATGCGTCATGCAGCGCGCGGGTCGCGGCCTCGGGATCGGGCGCACGGGTCACGGCCGAAACGACGGCCAACCTCGCGGCGCCCGCCGCGCGCAGGTCGGGGATGTCGGCTGCGGTCAGCCCGCCAATGGCGACAACAGGCACCGTGCAGGCCGACACGATCCGCTTGAGCCCCGGCAGGCCGATGGGTGCCGCAGCGTCGGGTTTCGTCGTGGTGGCCCGGACCGGCCCGGCCCGGCCCCGATATAGTCGACGCCGTCCGGGAGGGCGGCGCATTGCGCCGCCGTCTCGATCGATAGCCCCAAAATCGCGTCCGGCCCGATCCGGTCACGCGCGGCGCGCGGGTCGCCATCGCCCTGCCCGATATGCAGGTCAGCCCCGGTCTGGCGCGCGACCTCCAGCCGGTCGTTGACGAAAACGCGCACGCCCAATGGCCCGAGGTCCTCTAGCAGCGCGGCCGCCATGCGGGCCATCTTGGACTCCGGGGCGGTCTTGTCGCGCAGCTGCACCGCCCAGGCGCCACCGCGCGCCGCGGCGCGGGCCTGCTCGCTCACCGGGATCGGCGCGTCCGGGTCGCTGACGACATAGACCGGGCCGATCATGCCACCGCCTCGATCCGCGCGCCCGCGTCCAGCGCCTCGGGCGAAAGCGCGTGCAGCGCATCGAGGAAAGCCGGCACGAAGGTGCCCGGCCATCCAGGCTGCATCAGGCATATCGCGCGCCTCCTCCAGCGCGGCGAGCGCCGCGTCCTGATCACCCTCGTTGACCGCGCGAATGCCATCGACGAAGCGTTTCTCTTCCGCCGGAGTGAACAGCCGCTGGAAGAACCCCAGGGTCAGCCGGTCCTGCTCCGCTACCTCCGGCGCGGGGGCCGCTCCTCCGCGGCCCGCCCGCTTCCGATCATGAACGGTATAGAACAACCCCGTTCCAGTGATACCGGCCGTCGCCCGATTACCGCGCGGGCTGATGGTGTATTTCGCGCCCTGTGGCCCGATAGACAGCGAGGCCATCGACTTCGACAGGTTCAGGGTCACACCTGGGGCGAGGCGGATGCGGCGCCAGAAGCGAAATGCCATGCCGAATTACCCTGCCGCTCGAACCGTCAACCTGGCCTTTTCGGGATCGTAGGCAAAATTGGCGATTGTTCCGTCCTTGATCCGCTCAACCGCCTCATCGATTACGAAGAGAGGTGCCAGAAACCACTCTTTTGGAACAACGGGCCGACCGAACCGATCCATGATCTCGATATCGAGCCGTGCCGGCTCGAAGATACGGTGTAGCAGGTTCTCCAGCTTCGTTCGATTGATATTGTAAAGCTCATAGGTCGCCACGACTTCGACATTCGCCATCAGGAAAGTGGTTTGCAGCTGAGCACCCGCGATGCGCTTCTCCACGCTCAATGTGGTTACGCCGATCTTGTGAACGAGGTCGCGGTTTTCGGCAACGAGCGGATGATCGGACTTGCTGCGCAGCACATAGATCGTGCCGCTTGCCTCATCGCCGTCGATCGCATCACCGGAAAACAGGGCCCGGCGGTTGGTTCGGTGACCCGGCGGCCCGCCTCATCCTTGTTCAAGGCCCTTTGCAGGGAGCGCATCAGCATGCTGCTTTCGGTGCCGTTGTCGAAAACAACGCGCAGCCGGGCATCCGTGCGGCCTTGATCGGTGATCGTCGTCTCCCCTTTTTCGGCGATGTAGGCTTTCTGCCCACCGACAATGAAGAACCGCCCCTTCTCGATCTCGGCCTTCATCTCGAACGGCCGGGTTTCGCGCAGGCCGGTGTCGAGATCGCTCTGCACCTTCTCGAAGAACGGTTTGAAGCTCTCGAAGTCCTCGCATTTCTCGCGATTGGCGATCTCTTCGGCAGCTTTCTTTTCAGCGCTGGAACGCACGTGCTGCAACTGCGCGATCGGCGGGGCCTCGGCCTCTACACCCAGCTCCGCCAGAATCGCCTCGTCATCGAGTTCCTCATTGTCAGAGACCGCGGCCCCATGCGCCCCTGCAAGCAGGCCCATGTCATCCAGCGGCGCGGCCAGGTCACGGCATTCCGGCTGGTCACGGATGCGATCCAGACGCATCGCGTAAAGCCGCTCGAAGATGTCGCGGTCCTCTCCATGGGAGGGCGGTCGGCCATGCTCTGCCGCAAAGCGTTGGATTTCCTCGAATCCTGCGATGATGCGTTCTTCCCGTGGGGTGCGCGCCGCCTGATTCTTCGTTTCAACCTCGACGCCCAATTCCGAAAGCAGGGCATCGTCCTCGTCTGTGAACGCCTTAGCCAGTGGCGGCCTCCTGCTTCATCCGCGCAAGATAGGCCACGCCCTCGGCCATCTTGCGTTCCCAGGCATCGGGCGACGTGATCGAGCTGCGAGCCGAGGATGCTGTCCTCGCTGGCCGATACATGGTGAAATTCGTCGACGGCGACCAGACGTCCGTCGAAGGCCTCGATCCCGAGTTTCTCCACCGCAAAGCGAAAGGTGGCAGGTCAGGTAAACCGCGTTTGGCTCAACATCGGTTAACCCGGATAATTCACGAGAAGGCGGCGGAAGTAGCGTAACCGTCTGAAAGTTGGTATATTTTGTTTGCCGACACCAAAAACTCAATTTTAAGGATCACGACCTCCGCCATGGCCCGATCTACGCGCTTCACACCCCGCCTGTCATCCCTCAATGGCAAGCCGATCCTGCTTGGATTTGACGGTGCCGACATGAGTCCCGACGCCGGGCTGACCCTGCTGCGCGAGATCGAGCGCAAGGCGGGTCTGGCGCAGCGGCTCGCCGATTGCCTGTGCGATCCTCGCGATCCGGCGAAAGTCCAGCACAGCCTGTGCGACATCATCGGTTTCCGGATCATGATGATCGCAGCGGGATATGAAGACGGCAATGACGCGACCATCCTGCGGCACGACCCCGGCTTCAGGATCGCGCTCGAGCGTGGCCCTGAAACAGGGCCGGCCCTGTGCTCGCAGCCGACGATCTCGCGCATGGAAAACCTGGCCGATACCCGCGCGCTGATCCGCATGGGCCGCGAGATGGTCCGGTTCTACTGCCAGTCCTTTGCGCGCGCCCCGGGCCGGATCGTGCTCGATATCGACGATACCTTCGACGCGGTTCATGGCCATCAGCAGCTGCGCCTGTTCAACTCCTACTACGATGAATATGGCTTTCAGCCGATCATCGTCTTCGACGGCGAAGGCCGGCTCGTCGGAACGCTGCTGCGCCCGGCCCGCCGCCCCAAGGGGGCCGAGAGCGCCGCCCATATCCGCCGGTTGATCCGCCAGATCCGCGCGCATTGGCCCAAGACCGAAATCCTGCTGCGTGCCGACAGCCATTACTGCACACCGGAGGTTCTGGACCAGTGTGACAGGCTCGGGCTGCGCTATGTCCTTGGCCTGTCGAAGAACGGCCGTCTGGCGGAGAACGTCTCTGCCCTGGAGGCGTCGACGGCGGCGCGCTACGCCCGCACCCCTGGTCAGAAACTGCGCCGGTTCAAGTCCTTCTCCTACGCGGCCCGATCCTGGTCGAAACCCCGACGCGTCATCGCCCGCGTCGAGGTCAGCCCCAGAGGGCGCGATACCCGCTACATCGTCACCAATCTCGAGGGCGGCCGTGGCAAGCATCTCTACGAGAAGCTCTATTCCGCGCGCGGCCAGGCCGAGAACCACATCAAGGCCTGGAAAGCCCACCTCGCATCAGACCGGACCTCATGCTCGAAGGCGAACGCCAACCAGATGCGACTGATGCTGCACGGCTGCGCCTACTGGATTTGGTGGAAACTCCGGGCCGCTTGTCCAAAGCGGTCCCCTTGGCGACATGCACAGTTCGACACGCTGCGGCTGCATCTCGTCAAGCTGGCCGCCACCATCGTCGAGAAGAAGACCCGGATCATCGTCACACTGCCGGCATCTTGTCCGCGAAAGGGACTCCTCCACCTTCTCTTCGACGCCCTCGCCCCACCGAAAACAGCCTGACGCAAGCGCCCCGACAACCCCCGAAACATCAATCCAAACGACTCACGACCCAAGTCACCGGCCGGCCTGCCAACCGGACGCCGACATCGGATGCGCGCGAAAAACCCACGGCACGGAGAACCAACTGCCCAAGCAGAAAATTTCAGCATCATGAATTATTGCGGTTAATACCAAGCCGTGTGAAGGCTGACTCACGGGGGATTCCCAAGGTGGCGAAAACCTGACTCTATGGCGATAGAGTTGGGGAGGGCGTGGCCATGGTTGCAGCAATAGAATTACGGACGGACTTTGACGGCGCGACATTGAGGTGTCTGGCCTGGAAAACGAAGAACGCGAACCAGAGCCGCAGGCTGCTGGCGCTGGCCGAGATCTACGATGGCGGTCGTCGGGGCGATGCGGCGCGGATCGGCGGCGTGGGTCTGCAGATCGAGCGCGACTGGGTCCTGCGGTTCAATGCCCGCGGCCCGGACGGGCTGATCGATGGCAAGGCGCCGGGTGCGCAACCCAAGCTCGACGACACGCAACGTCAGGCGCTTGCGGCGATCGTGGAGAGTGGTCCGACGCCGGAGGTCCACGGGGTCGTGCGCTGGCGGCTGAGCGACCTGGCCCAGTGGCTCCATGCGGAATTTGCGGTGTCGCTTCACGAAACCACGGTGAGCCGGGAACTCGGGAAGCTCGGCTATGTCAAGCTCACGGCGCGGCCCCGCCACCATGCGCAAGACACCGATGCGCTGGAGGCGTTTAAAAAAGGGCTTCGCAACCGAGCTGGAAAAGGTGCGCGCAGGCCTCCCGCAAGGCACTGCAATAGAGGTCTGGTTCCAGGACGAGGCGCGCGTGGGTCAGAAAAACAAGATCACACGCCGGTGGGCGAAACGCGGAACACGCCCCTCGGCACCGCATGATCAGCGCACCATCTCAAGCTATATCTTCGGAGCGATCTGCCCAACCCTGGGCAAGGGCGCAGGGCTTGTCCTGCCGGTCTGCAATACCGACGCGATGACCCTGCATCTTGCCGAAATCGCCCGAACCGTGGCGCCGGGTGCCCATGCCGTCGTGCACATGGATCAGGCCGGATGGCATATGACCGGCGCGCTCGTCATACCCGACAATATCAGCGTCCTGCCGCTGCCAGCCAAATGTCCCGAACTCAACCCGGTCGAAAACATCTGGCAATTCATGCGCGATAATTGGCTCTCCAACCGCATCTTCGAGTCCTATGACGAGATCATCGATCATTGCTGTGACGCTTGGAACAAACTGATCGCCCAGCCCGACCGCATCGCCTTCATCGGAGGCCGCGAATGGGCAAAAGAGTTCTGATCATTGCAGGTTGGTATAAGCCATAGAAAATGCTTCGTAAGTAGTCGTCGCTCCAACCAGACTTCTTGAGCTTGATGAAGAGGGAGCCCTTCGAGGGATCGCGTTGGACAACTTCGAGGGCGCGGCGGCGCAGGACGGCGATATTTCCCGGGTCGTTACTCTCTCCTCTGTCATGAGAACCTACTGTCTGATGATTGAGAAGGCCCACAATCGTCAGACAGCTCGGTCAGGTCGCAAAATGCGCGCCGTTACGGACGGCTCAATCCATCAGCCGAATGCGCCAATGCCGCGGAGCGGCCTCGTCCTCGGGCTACCTGCGGCCGATCACCGCGATTGCATACATAAAATCTGTCTACCAATCATGTGCCAAGTATGGATCTCCGAAAGCGATGAAATGCATCTCGCCAGGGCCTTGCCTTACGGCTCCGGCCGGCCAACGAACACGGTGCTGACCCTGTCGAGAACGCTTGTGGACTCGCCCTCGGACACCGACCGGCAGAATTCAAGAAGGTTTTGGGCGCGCGCGTGGATTTCGTCGAGAGCCGACTGGGGCTGCGCGTAGAACACCTCTTCGATCGAGACGATCCCCAGGTAATCCGGGATCGTCTTTCCCTTGGCGCTCTTGTCGCTGATCGTCTGCTTGGCTTCGATCCACGACGGATCTAACTCGTGGGCCCACGCTTCGGCGAGTTTTTCGAGGGCCGGAAGCGTCAGGTCCCCGAATATCGCTCGCCCACCATCGTTGACTGGCGCACCGGATATGAAACGGGCCAGCGAAGCCAGGATCGAGACGGTTCGTGCCGGGCGAATATCCCAGTGCGTGAGGTTGGGCAGGGTTTCCGTTAGACGCGACAGAAGGTCAGACGCTTGATCCAGCCGCGGCGCCGTCTGGTGTAGGCCGCGGCGTTTTGTTTCGAGGAAAGCTTGGACGAGATGTCGCGCCGCGTCAGCCTGGTCGCCGCTGATCTCGGCCTGCTCGGCATCTTCCTTCAGAAGAAGAAGGCGGGGCGGCTGGACGTGTGGATGGCGCAAGTCACCGGTACGGCCCCCCAGCATCAGGATGGTCGTCGGCCGGGGAGATGCCAGCATGCAGAGTTCCGCTCCCCATAACCCCTGCGGTTTTGTCGCCTGGACACGGCACATCACGTCATCGGAGACAACACGCCGGAGCGCCTCCAACTGGTCAAAGTAGTTGTTCTTTCGAAGGGTCCTCGGCTTCCGGATCTGTGCGAGCACAAGATCGGTCAGATCCCCTGCGGCGAACTCCACGAGTTCGGAAGACAGTTCATCCGCGCCGACGCCGGAGAGAAGCGCAATGTTCTCCACGCGGCCTCTCGCCTTCTGGTCGGACGACAGGACTAGCCCGGGAAGATCGAAGGTGAAGTAGTGGATCGTTGAATGGGGACTGTCGATCCTGTCGATCCGGCCAAGGCCCTGGATCAGGCTCTTTATGTCTGAGGTGACCCCGAGAATGCCCAAGGCGGACGCCGTCTGCAGATTAATACCCTCGGCCATCTGGAATGTCAGGAACATCGCCCGCTGTGCCGTTGGGTTCGAGCGCTTGCCGTTCAGACCGAAGTACTCCTGAGCCTCGGCGCCCGACCGCAAGTGATGCAGCTTCTTGCCCACCTTGATCTTTGCCCCCGGTGCGACGACGAAAACCTCAGGACCGCGCCCGCGATGTCCGCCCAAAAGGTTGGCGTAGACCTCCAGAACCCCGACCCGTTCAGCGAGGAAGATCGCGTGGCCATGCTTGTTCAGGATTTCACGCATCTGCTGAGCCCGCTTTGTATCGATCGTGTCGAGGCTGGCATGGTTTAGCAGACGACCGATCCGGTCACAGATCGGCGTTTCGCTGGATTTGTCCGTTTCAGAGGGTTCGCCTGGGATGGCTCCGTCCGGGATCCCTTGACGGCGGCGGCTGGACCGTTCCGCCAGACGAAGGTTTTCGCCCAGTGACCGACGCCCACGCTGATCCGCTTCTGTGTCGCGTTCCCGCTCCCACTCAATCCTTGCAAATCTGATCGAGGCTCGCAGAAGCGCCAGAAAGTTCCGGATGTGGATCCGCGACTTGTCGTGGAACTTGATCTCTGTCTGGGCCGCGCGCTGCGGATCGGCCGAGACAAGGGTGATACCGGTCGTTATCGCCTCGGCCAGATCCTTGATCCGGGTGATAACCTCTTGCTGTTCGCTGGTAAGCTCCGCATCCCTTCGTTCGCTCTTGATGGTCGGATATTTGAAAGAACCGGTATCACGACGCGCGCTCTCCCCGATGCAGTCACGCTGTCGACGAACGACATAGGGCGCCAGGGCCTCCGCTAATTCCGCCTGCAACGTCCTAAGCTGGAGACCGCTTTCTTCGACCGTGCGCTCCAGCACCTCAATCTTTCCCTGAAGGTCACTTTCGGTCTCGAACATATCGGCCTGCCTTTGCCTCTCTTCGATCCTGCGTTTCTGAACCGCGAGTTCGGTGACAAGGGCGGCGCGCTCCCGCACCCGGTTGAAATGAACGTTGATCTGGTTGGTAATCACCGGAGGCACATAGATCGATGCGCGTTTCTCGTGGAAGGCCAGCAAGCCATCAAGGCCCTGATTGCCCATCAATGTCGCCGACAGGCAAGCGGTCCAGATAGCGGGAGTACGCTCGAAAACCTGGGAGCGGTTCGATGGAGCCAGAAAACGGGAACTGAGCCGATGGCTCTCGTCCACGATCATGCTCGCGGCCGACCGGACAGCTCGATTGATGAGCTCAAGTTCCTCGTTTTCGGAAGCTTTAGTCTTCGAAAGATGGCTGTGCTTTACCGGCGTGAAGTTTATGGGCGCGTTGGTGGTCCAGTTGCTGTAAACGCTCGCCGGAATAAGTGCGAGAGAACCAAGCCGCCGCTGATCAGCCCGCTCACCCCAAGAGAAGACAGTCTGGTCGTGGGCCACCGGCAGCAACGCTGCCAGGTGTTTGCCGATGTCCGTCTTCCCAGAACCTGTTGGCGCTTCGACGAAGGCGAAGCCATGCTCATGTATGGTTCCCGCAGCCTCGTAGATCAGATCCGACTGAAACGGTTGTGGTGGCCGCCCGGCGCTCGTTTCTCCTCCGGCGATCCATGGCGTAAAACCGGTCGCTTCTATGATGGTCCTTGCTACCGCTTCTTCGGGCGAGACGAGGCGCACAAGCGATTGCAGGATCTGGAGGGCATCTTTCGTCCAGTCGCGGCCTATCGCCCAATATCGCTCTGCGGCCTCACGTCGGGCTACGGCCAGATCGGGCGCGGTGACCGCGTCATCCATGAACTCGAGGTTCCGCCGCAGGCCGCCGTTCGAGAAGTTTGACGAGCCAGATAGCGCGTGGACTCCGCCAATTACCAGCTTGGCGTGGAGCATTGGCGGTCGCCGGCCTATGACCGATTGAGCGATGTCGGGATCAAAAACCCGAAGCGAAATGATCCCGCGCTCTATCGCGTCAATGGCGAGAATTGCGCGAAGATCGGCCAGATCCTCTACCGAGAACCCTCGTGACCCTAGAAAATGAGCTCGTGCCTCCTCGGCAACAGGTCGACCACTTGGACCCACCCTGCGGCTCGAGTCGGTATTCGTGCCAAACACCATGCGGATGCTTTCCGCAGGTCGATCATTTAATCCATCCACGTTTTCAATGAGATAAGCTAAGGATGACAGGAAGTCCTGGTATCCTGTCACGATAAGGCAGGCTTCGTTTTGCAGCACGTTTTTGACAAGGGAATGAACGGGGTGTCGGTGGTTATCCGCCCAACCATTGGAACCGAGCTCCTCATATGGGCCCGTGGCATCAGCAGGCGCCGACCGCGGAAAGAACCGCGACAACAAACCCCTCCGCTCTTTCTCCTCCATTTTCTGCCACCTTTGTTGCCGCTCACTCAGATTACGAGCAGACAACCATAAGAGGCAATGACGTCAAGCATTTACGATCCTTGCAATTTTTGGTCCGTGTGGCGCCGAAAGCTCGCTGGTTTAGGCAACGCCTATGGAATTCATCATTGCAGGCGCAATCGTCTTCGGCATCATCGGATTTTTCATCGATGGCGGCAAAGGTGCGCTCTGGGGGGCTATCCTCGGCCCGTTCGGGTTGATCATCGCCGCCATCCTGAAGGGGAAATAGCTATCGACCCCGCTCGAGCATACAACGGAGACGCGCGCGGACGCCGCGAGGCAAGGCAATCGCGGTCAAAGGTCCAGTGCGCCGCGCTCGTTTACAAAGGTGGCGATTGCACTCAGCTCATGTGGTTGGCCTGCACCGTTGGCGCGCAGCTCGTCGAGTGCCGCATGCGCCTTGGTGAGGGTCATCCATTCCGTCTCCGCGACATCCGGCGCTGACCAGCGCCCTCGCAGCCAGGCTTGATACTGCGCGCGTTCGTCAGCCGAGAGCAGTTCGGGCGCATGAAACGCCACGAGGCGTCGGCCGAGTTGACGTAGTCGCGGGTCTGAAATGCTGGCAACGATCTCCTGGCGCCGGGGCCAGTCCGCGCGCTGGAACTCTTTGAGCAGCGCCTTGTCAGCGTGGCTGTAAAAGCCGCCATAGATCTGTTTCTCGACGGGAGGGGTGGGTGCCGCCGGATCCTCGGGGAAGCGCGCGGCCAGAGCCTGCGCAACCCGCGCCCGGAACGCGGGCGCATTGGCTATCACATCCGCCCGCTCCGCCTGGAGTGCGCTGGGCGCCGGCATGGAGAGCAGGGCGGGCGACTTGTTGATCGAGAATGACCGGATGAGTTTGGGGGTGGCGTCGACGGCGTCGAATAGCTCGGGGTCGCCAGAATTGAGCCAGTCGGCCGGATCCGCTGCATCCAGATCGAAAAACGCCGCCTGGTTCGGATTGCTGGCCGAGGTGCCGCAGAAGCAGCCGACCGTTGCGCGCGGCAGGCCTCCACCGAAACGCTCGACAAGCGCCATGGGCTGGAAGATCTCGAGGCTGGCTCGGACATGGGTCTTGTCGCGGTTGGCCAGCAACTCTGTCCAGAGTGCCGGGGCGCGCCGGGCGATCTGGCGGGCGATGTGGATGGTAGCCTCGACATCGCCAAGCGCGTCATGCGCATTGTGCGCGGCAAAGCCATTCAGCGGCGCGATGCGGTCCAGCTTGAAACGCACCCGGCCATCAGCGTCGACCGGCCAGTCGAACAGATCGGGCTGGCGATACCAGACGGCATAGAGCGCCGTCAGCATATCGAAGCGTGTGTTGCCGTTGAACTGCGTAGCAAAGACGTCGGGTTGCAGGTTCTGGTAGAAAGCCTGGCGCAGCATTTCCTCATCGAAGCGGATGCTGTTGAACCCGGTCCAGATTGCCGGCGACCAGCGCTCAATCAGCGCGCCGATCTCTTGTGTAAACTCGAAGAGTGTTGGCAGGGCCGGATCCAGCAGCTGCGCCGGGCGCACGCCAGTCACCACAAGCGCCCACGGCGACGGAATAATGTGCGGCGCGATGCGGCAGCGCAGATTGACCCGCTCAATCTCCCTGAAATCATCATCCGTCAGAATGGCGGCGAATTGCAGAGGCTGATCGAACGCGGGCGATATTCCGGTCGTTTCGAGATCGTAGAAGGCGAAGGTCATCAGGTGACTTTACTCGTCATCGACGCAAGCGTCATCCACCAACGACAGCTGACACCCGCTTTCGGCACCGCCGGCCTCTTCTTTCGGAGCCATATCTGTCGAAGGCCTTACCTGATTTTCGCGATCCTGGCCTGCAGACGCGCCAACATCTGAGGATCCGCAGACACATTGGTCGCCAGCCTCTCCAGTTCCCGTTGCGCCTGCTCCTCTTGCCCGGTCCGCGCACTGGCCGCCATAACATGACCGACGGCCTCATCGATGTCGAAAGGGCTTGGCTCATACCCGCGTGCGGCCAGCAGATGCGCGATGGCATGCAGGCCAACCTGCGCGGCAAAGGCTGGCTCTTTGATGGCAAAATCGCGTGCGGCGCGGATCAGCGTTGCGGGTGCCGCGTCACGGTGCGCGGCGCAATCAAGTGCGATGTCGAAGTATTTCGCGGTCTTGGCCGCTGCGAACCACTTGCCCATGGACCCGTGGCTCTCAATGAGGTCGTTGAGGATTCGTCGTGCGTCCAGTTCCGGATAGCGCTTCACGAGATCGCGCCACATCGCAAGATAGGTGTTGCCAGCGGCCGAGGGCAGACCGAAGCGGCGATAGGCCTCTTCCTCGCGTCCCTGACGGTCAAGTATGCGCTCGCAGAACCGAGCGATCTCGTGGTGCCACCATTGCCGCCGGTCGTCTTTCA
Source organism: Roseovarius tibetensis (assembly GCF_050896375.1). Classification (NCBI taxonomy): domain Bacteria; kingdom Pseudomonadati; phylum Pseudomonadota; class Alphaproteobacteria; order Rhodobacterales; family Roseobacteraceae; genus Roseovarius; species Roseovarius tibetensis. Next base: position 23,925 of record NZ_JBPBBB010000017.1, on the reverse strand, counting down.
GCAAGGACTCGGCGAACGCGAGGGCCTCCTCTTCGCGCCCTTGCCTGAGCAGCGATTCCGCCCCGAACCTAGCGTCGAACCAGAGCAGCGTTTTCTTCAGCGCCAGAAGCGCCTGCAATTCATCATGGCGCCCAGCCTCGAGCAGGCAGGAAAGAGTCAGGGTGGCTGATGTGACATGAGCATAACGCGTGTGATCAGACCAGGCCGACCGGATAAGCTCGAGGTCGCGGTCGGCGTGCAGGTTCATCAGCGCGGGGAAAGCAGCGATTTCACCGAAGCGATCGGCAAGTGGTGCCAGATAATCAACACCGTCATCAGCAATCGCATCGCGCAGTTGCTCGAGCCATTTCGCGCGGGTCTTCTCATCGGCAGGGGCGTCAATCAGGATCGGCAGCAATTCCCCGAGCGTTCGGTTCACGGCATTGCCGAGTGCGCCGGACGAGGTATCGATATGCTCGAAGGCAGGCCATATGCGCTGGGCAAGCGCGATCACACCCTCAGCCGCCGTTGTCGGATCGGTCCGCGCGACAGCGCGGATCTCTGCACTGGCCGATTTCAGGCGCGCAATTGCCTTGGCCGAGGATTTCCAACTATAGGCGCCCGCACGCATCCCCGGCTTGAACGCCCATTTGTGTGTCGCCCTGACCGCCATCTACAACCTCCCCGCCATGCGCAGTGCGTTCTCCTCGACAGCTTGCGCGGTCTGCGCAACATATCCGGCGCTGGCGTTGGGCAGAGCCGTCACCTCGGCCGTGATCTTTACCCTGTGCGCCACCAACGCATCGACGAGCTGCTGCACTCGGTTCTTCACATCGGTGGGCCGATAGCCGATCTCGCGCGCAATGGCCTCCCAGTGCCGTCCTGCGATCATGTCAGGCGTGCGCTTCTTTCCAGCGATATTTTGGGCATAGGACTGAACCACACGCGGCCACGAGAGCACGGTCGAGACGTCATAAAGCGGTGCCAGGCTCGGGCCGGCTCCCACAGGCAGGAGCAGGGAATAGTTCTTCGCATGCGCGTCGGTATTCGCAACGAGGATATTGAAGATCACCTGATCGAGGAGTGCCAGGGCGTCGGTTGCGCTAACGTGGCGACCGGTTTCGAGGAGAGTTTTCAGGTCAAGACCGCGCAGCGTGCCCCGCTCGTATTTCCGCCCCGGCGGCAGGCCATTGGCCTGGGCAAAATCTTCCTGATGCACGCGCAGCAACTGACCACTTCGCCCCAGCCTTCGATCATAGCGCAGAACGCCGATCGCCGTGCGCTTCGTGGATTGCAGGATTGTCACCTGAGCGGCATCAACACCGATGGCTTGCGCCATCAGCAGACACCAGACCTCATTCTCGGTGATGCCGGGCAGATTGGGGTTGTCTGGCTTCACGATCAGCGTGGATGGCGCCCCGTTCAGGGGGATGGCCAGCATATCATCCCCCTGCGGCAGGCGCAGTACCGGCGCACCGTCCGGACCCAGAACGGCCAGCGCCGACTTCTTCTGGCCCCCTGCGAGGGATTGCCGAACCCCCTCTTCGCCAACCAGAAACGGCCTTCGCCCGAGATCCTCAAAATGGCGCTCCAACGCCTCCTGCGCATCGTCGGTACCGTAGAACGTCGTCAGCGGCGTGTAGGACCAGCGGCTGCGATCGCCGGATTCCCCGAAAGACAAGGCACCCGCAGTGTCCCCGCCAATTTCCCGGAGCACCGCCAATGCATCAGCCTGACCCAGACCGAGCGAGCGGGCCAGGACTGTCAACTGCTCCTCTTCCGGCAGAAGGTTCGCCAGCCATGGCGAGATGGCTTCAGAGGGATAGGGCGCTGGACGGAGCGGCATGGTCACCGAGAGCGGAAATGCGCCCGCTGTCTGAAGCCAGCGGTCAGCGTAGTACAGAGAGAGCGCCCCGTCAGGTGCCACCTCGATCTGCCCAACCTGGAGCGCATCGAACCAGACCGGCACCGTCGCGTTCATTGGTAATCCCCGAGATCATAGCCCTGTCCTGTCGAGGGATTGCCCTCGATTGCAGTTGCACCACGATCGTCCAGTAAAACAGCCAGCGGGACCCGAAGCGCCCGGGCGATCCTTGCAATCGTTGTGACCCGTGCATCGCGCTTGGCTGTCTCGATAAGGGACAGCGCGGGTGCGCTGATGCCGGTCAGGCGCGCCAACTGGTCTTGGCTCAAACCCTGTGCGCCACGCGCCTCACGGATGCGGCGCCCGAGGTCGCTGAGCAACTTGTCTTGTTCAGGGTTGTACTCGGGCACGCGCGACACCTTACCGCTTTCGATAAAGATAGAGCGTTCACGCACAAAACTCAAGCATTCTTATCGTTATGGGTAAGATGCCAGCTAAAGCTGCTGCGAATGTCGGTTCTTACCGATTTCCGTAAGACAGAACCAACGGCGCGTTAAGAGCCGATGCGATCATGACCGCGAATGCCGCCGAATGCACGCCGATGCGCGTGAACGCCTGCCAGTGCCGTTTTTCTGGTCCGGTGTTGATGTGGCGTTGATGTAAACGCGCAAAACGGCTGTGGTATCAATATACCATCAGCCATGCATCTGATTTATTTGGAAAATTTGGTTGCGGGAGTAGGATTTGAACCTACGACCTTCAGGTTATGAGCCAAAACATTAATGATTCCAATACTTTAATAAAACCAATGACTTATCCGATAAGCCTTTGATTTCGCGGATTTTCGAACCTGACATTGACCGACATTCACCTGTTTCCACCGCCAACAACCCTCGCAAAATGAAATACGCTCGTTGACATGGCGTTGACATGCATGAACGCTTGGCAGCTCGATCGAGGATAATCGTTTTGCCATCGCCCAGCGGACTGTCGTTCTCCCGAACGGCGCGCCCCGCTCATGCACTGATCGGGCCTCTCGGCGTAGGGAGAACTCGGAAGACCCATCAACACCACGGCCTAGGCCAACAGAGACAAAACCGCGGATTTTAGGTTGTATCCGTGCGGGAAAAGGAGTGATCAATTCGCTCCGCAGCACTTCTTGTACTTGCGACCAGATCCGCAGGGGCACGGGTCGTTGCGTCCGATTTTCCGAGACGCAGTCGGTGGAGGGGCCACGCTGGCGGTGGCCATCGACGGTAATGGCTCCGCCTGCCGCTGTGCGCTTGTCCAGGATTGAATATTGAACACGATGTTCGCAACGAGACTTGGCACGTCGGCCGTGATCGCCGCTGTCTGCTCGTCGGTCAGTTCACTAGTCCCGTCGGTCAAGGCAGCGAGTTCGAGTATCATGCCGACCGACATTCTCACGTCCTGCGACGGGTTACCGTCCGCCGCCTCGGCAATGTCTGCCCAGGCATCAGGGCGCAGGCGCATGGCGCGCTCAAAGCCGCTTACCCAAGTTTCCCAGTACGGATCATCGTTCCGTTCGTCGTGGTCATAGACCGGGGAGAACTGCTCATCCGGAGGTGACAAGAGGCTGACCACGTCGTTGTAGTGCTCCATCATCAGATCGAGCGCGTGTTGCAGCTCCTTGGCACTCTGAAACTCAGGCGTGCTGCCATCACCGCCCCAGACAATCGGCAACCACTCGCTCGGCAAAATCATGTCCGGGCCGATGACCAGCGCTGTGCAGAAACCGTCAAACTCCGCCAGCAACATGCCGTCGTCTTCGTCGGTCATCTCCGCAAGTAGCCGGTCGAGTTCGGAGAGGCGTTGGTCTGGGGTCATGCGCTACTAATACTGCCGCTTGCGCTTGGCGGCCACCAAGTCGGCCAAGACGTCCACGACACCACCTTCGACGGGGTGATGTTCAACGCAGCACTTGCTCGGGTTGCCCAAATGACGGCTCTCAAGGATGAGGCTTGTGCCACCAAAGAGATCACGGTGCAGTACTATGCGGTAAAAGCGGCGCATGTTCTGTGCGGCGTCTTCTCTGAGAAGGCGGACATGGTCGAGGAATACGTCAAGCTTCATGTCGTAACCTTTATCTTATTGCAGCGTGAGGTCAAAGCGCAAAGCCAAGGCTTCGCCACTCAGAATATCTTGCGCGAAGACTTCCTGACAGATACTATCAGATTAAGGCAGTCAGCCCATTGCGGACGGTCGATTGGGCCGCATTCGGCGAGGTCGCTTTGCCTGAACCGACTTTCGATAACGGCGCGAAGGCAGTAGCGCCGCCAAGGGGCAGCAGTGCGGGACTGACCGGACGAAAAGAGGCAAGCTGCGGGGCCGGTAGCAACTTTCGTCAACGGCCCCAGCGCCTGACTATATCGGGAAGCTCCGCTGCATTGTCGCTGTCTTCATATCCAGCCGCAATCATCATGATCCAGAACCGTGTGATTTCCTCCACGCCGTGGCCGACCTTGACCTGCTCACTAGGATGGTACAGTACAATTTAGGTAATATTATTAGTCGTCTGGAGTATTTCGCGCAAACGAAGGATTGGTTAGGATGTCCTGATGCAGTTTTCAGGTGTTGGTTATGCGGTTGTGCTACTTGCTGCCTGCTTGGCGCGCCCGGCGATCGCGCAGGGCGCGGGCTGTGAGGGTTTCCTGACCGAGGCATTCTTTCGGTCGACCCCGCCCGCGCGCGTGCTGACCTGTCTGATGGAGGGTGCGCGCGTGGAGGCGCGCGACGATGACGGCAACACGGCCCTGCATCTGGCCGCCGCCTACGCCCAGGACGCCGCGGTGACGCGGGTGCTGTTGCAGGTGGGGGCCGATGTAACCCTCAGGAACGCGGCCAACCGGACGCCGATGCACATGGCCGCAGCGCATTCGATGGACCCGGCACAGATCGTGACGCTCGCTGTCTGGGGCGCTGAGGTGGACAAGGGCACGGTCGATGATGACTGCTGGCTCGTCGAATGCACGACCTCACCGCTGCACCTCGCCGCGCGGCGGCCCGAGGCGGTGGAGGTGGTCACGGCCCTGCTGGCCGCCGGCGCCGATCCGAATATTCATGCAGGCAAGGACCTCGCGGATATTTCCGGGGAATTGACGGAGGACAGATATCTGCCACCGCTGCATCTCGCTACACGGCACGCGGGCGTCGAGACGGTCGCCACGCTCCTTCAGGGCGGCGCTAAGGTGGACGCGCCGGATAATGGGCGCAGGAAGCGAACCGCGCTTCATTACGCAGCGGCGCGCAAGGATGGCGGGCGCAAGATCGTGCAGGCGCTTTTGGATGCCGGGGCGTCGGCCGATGCGGCCGATTTCGAGGAGAACACGCCACTGATGCTGGCCGCAAGCCGCAGCTCTGATCCCAATGTGTTCGCGAGGTTGCTGGACGCTGCCGACGAGCCCTGTTCGAAAAACGCTACAGGGATTACCGCGCTTATGTATCACAATGAAAACATGGCACTCGAGCAGGGCGACGTCTACTGGGGCTTGCATGACAGATGCAGAAAATAACGATCCGCGCACCCCTCCGTTCTGACGCGGAGAATACCGGATGAAATGGCTCTGGCGGCTTCTCGGCATCCTGCGGCGCAGCTTCGTTTTGCTGGTCGTGCTCGTGATGTTGGCGTTCAACGTCGCGAGTTTCGCCGTGCCGATGCTGGCCGGGGTAGTGAGCGATGTGGCACAGGCCGTGTTCGGGCGATCCGTGGTCGCGGAACTCGGGCAGCAGGTCACGAGGCTGCAATCGGAAAAGAGGATTCTTGCCGAAAGCAAGACGCAACTTCAGGAGCGCAACCGAAAACTTCAGGCGCGCAACAGAAATCTGGACGCCGATCTCAAACAGACTCGGGGCAAGCTTAGGACGACCCGCGCCGGGTTGCAAAAGGCCCGCGTGGCGCTGGGCAAAGTGGACAACGCGACCAGCCGGATCGCGCGGAGGGTGATCCGAGGCGCGGGGCGCAATGTCGCGGCGATCCCGATGGAGGCGATCCCCCTCGTCGGCGTCGCGACGGTGGCGGCGGTTACGGCGCTCGACGTCAAAGAAGCCTGCGCCACCGTCCATGATATGCAGAAATTGCGCGTTGCGAGCGGCATCGACGAGGCGCCGCAGGACTGGGCCGCGCAGGTCTGCGGGATGTTCTCAGGACAGTCGGTGCCCGCCGTGTGCGACATGACGATCGGTGAATGCCGCGGTCATGCACGCGAAGTGCGTGCGGAACTCGGGGACGAGATGGGCGACGAGATCGACCGCCAATGCGATGCGTTGATGAGGCCCGACCCGGAGATATGCAGGCCGCCCGGACTCGAGGCGTTGGAGATCGAGCCGCCGGAGCGGTGAGCGGCTGGTTTTTACGTCGCCCTATGGCCGGCTTTCGCTCCGCCTTTGACGCTGTTTGTGAACTTCATCGGCGCGGGGCCGCCCCCCGTCTTTGCAAAGCTCGCTTCCTGCAGCACTGCCGCCGCTCAAGCCCTTCGGTGATCTCACGGTTCTGACGAAAAGCGTCAGTTGACGGCAGTCAGCCCAAAGGGGACCATCGTAATCCATCTTTACCTATGTATCGGATGTCGGCGCTGGAGCGTATTGGCGGTATCTGAAACCTAGACGCCTGAAGGCAGCCCCAATGGCTTCCGCCTCAATTCCGAGCGTTCGCAAAACATGGAAACGCGCCATCGCACAAAGATTATAATTAAGCCATACAATCTCCTGATAATCATCAACAGACAAGTCTACGCCTCTACCATGTGAGACATCATTCCTGATTTTTTTAATTCTATCGATATCAATGCTTCCTTGAAAACCGCTGTCTGACCAGTTCTGCTGCAGGCGGCCAAGGCGTTCAGCCAAGGTCAAGCGATTTGGTTGGCTTCTTGTAAGTTCGTCCAAGGTATTAATGTCACTATCATCACCATGGTCTTTTACAACTTTTCTTAACTTCTTTCTGGCTGCCCTTACGTCACGCGACGACCCGCTTCCATTGACCTTGATGTCAAAGTCTTCGATGCACCCTACTAGCTCACTAAAATCGCTTGCAGACAGTTTTTCTGGTTTTTCCATCCGAAGGACCATATTCATCAAATAGAACAAGTCATCAGACTGTTCGGATGTAGCATTCAACAATTCTTCTGCGGTGAGTGCACAGTTATGTCTCACAAAAAGTGCATCATACCACTTTACGTGATGTACTTTGCTCTTGAAGATCGGGTGGAAGAATAGCTCGGCCGTGACCTGCTCGTCCTCTCCATTCCATTTTCTCGTGTGTGTGGTGTTAATCTGATATGGATTTTGAGCCATTCGGCATCCAAGTAAGAACGAAAACAATGTGTTCACCCTCCAAATCCATGCCTGAACAGTGGCGTAGTCGACTGGACTCGGGAACTCAAATTTCAGAAATGTTCGCTGAACTACCTTCGTCACACCTTCCTCGTCACGTGTTTCGACAAGGCTTCGAACCGTTGCGTTTTTCTCATCATTAAGCGTGAACTTTTCGTGCGTAGGATGGTCAATCTCGACCGATGCTGTAGGGAATGTATTTTCTTTCAGATGCTCATAGTCAGACTTAACAAGTTGAGGCGCATACCAGGCACTGAATGCTGGCATGTCCATGTTTAAGGCTGTGAAGCATTTCTCGTTTGGATCTTCGAGATTAATGTTCTTTAGTACGGCGCTCGCCAATATACGTGACTTGGCTCTCATTACAGGCGTGTCCACGCCGATACTGCCACCACCCTGCGATTGAACCCACGGGTCAATGATCGTCGTTGGGCGCTGATAATCAAGGTAACCAGTGATGGTTCCTTTTTCACAACAGGGAGCGTCAGAAAAGTTCCCACTATCCAGATGGCAAATGGCTTCAAGCGTGATGCCAGTGTCTTCGCTAAACTTTAATTTGCCAGGCCATATATCATCGTCGCAATGTCGGTTCCGAATAGCAAACCATTCTTCAAACCCTTCTAACATAGACACCTGCTCCCAGCTTCATCCATAGACCGCGGCACAATGGCTAGTGTCTTACGGATAACTTTGCAAACGCCGCTTCCTGCGCATTGCGGACGCTCGAACCTATCGACCCGGCGGGGTTCCTGACAGAATTTGTCAGATGACGGCTGTCAGCCCAAACGCGACATTCACAAAATTTGTAAAGATAAAGCCACCTTGTTAACATTCATCTGACTCGAAGCGGAATGTCGGATACGATCACTTTCTTTTCTGAGTCTTCTACTTCGAGCTCTTTCAGAGCATCGACAAAGGCCATGTAGCTTACATAGGGAAACTCATTTGGTCCAACAATCACCCTATCTAAAAGTGAGGGAATGTCTGCACCGTATAGTCCACTCTCAGGTTTATTTGCCAATTTCAACTTGTATACGCCCTGGGGCACACCGTTGAGCACAACAGTTTTCTTTGTCATTTCCGGACTTCTTTGCTCTGAAGGTCGATAAAATATTCTCCACTCCTTCTCTTCGGAAAATCCCGGATGCTTAGTAGCAATTGCAAATCGAAAAAGCATTTGGTGAATGTATACGACAAGCTTGTCTTGTCCCATATCCTTCAAATAACTTCGATTGATAAGGATAGAGTCTGTAATTCCTGACAAGTATTGAGTCAGCCCATTTTCAGAAAGGTAGAGCACAGGGACAGAATAAACGCCAAGCAAATCGGTGACTGCAGTCATCGGAGTATTATTTAGAACCAGCGCAGTGTCACCATACGCGCGCCACATTGAAAGCCGACCCCGTTCATCTTCCGATGGATCATGAAGAGATACGCAAGCTATGTACGTCTCTAGACGCCAGTCTCTCTCCCAGCTAGACAGTAAATCATCTGCTTTTTGTATTGTCCCAGAGAATATGTCTTCGACGGACTCCCTAAACCTTGCTCCTTCGGGGCCAGAGAACACACCACGTATCAGATTAAGGCCATATCTTATTTCGGAGAAATCATTCATCACTGTGGCGTTTCTAAACCAGAGCTCCTGATTGCAAAGAACCTTCATGGCAGTATCAGCCGAAGTATAATAAACAAATCTCTTGCCATCGGCGAGCACAGCCGAGCGCTCTTCGACCAGGCCAGGATTGAAAATTTTGTTGAACTTTAAGGCATCTTCATCGAGTTCCACAGTATTTCTCACAGTTCGAGTTTACACCATCAGAGCCTTCCACCGTTACCTCGATGTATCGAAGTATGAATGACTTTGCAAAGACGGGTTCCTGCGCAAAGCCGCCGCTCGATTAAGCGATGGCGCCTCCCCTGCTGTTGGAGATCCTGCATCCTCATCCCCACCGCACCGCCTGAGGGCCGCCCCTCCGGCACGAAGCTCTGACCGCCAACATTGCTGTATCCCCGCGCGAATCATCGCCGCCGACCGCCTCATGGAGGCACGCTGATGCGGTCATTCTGCCATCCGGCCACGAGCTCGCGCAGTGCTGCAGGCTCGATCACCTCGACGGCCTTGCCCCACTTGTAGAGATGCCAGGCCATTTCCACGAGGCCGCTTGCCTCGAAGGAGACGATCAGCCCGCCATCCTCCTGTTCGACCATCTCCTGGTTCGGGTGGAAGGCGAACTCGCGCGCAGTGGCCGCGGCCGCCGGGTTGAACCGCCACACGACGCGAGAGACCTCTGCATCTGAGTGGAACGACCCGAAGGATTGCGCCGCATAAGCTTCGAGGTCGAAATCCTTGTCCTTCTCGAACCACTCCAACGTGATCTCGGCCTTGGAGATACGATCCAGACGGAACCGGCGCAGTACGTTATCTTTGGCGGGATCGCGCCCGATCATGTAATGTCGCGTGCCGAGCAGCAGCCCGTAAGGTTCGATGACACGCCGGCGCGGCGCGGCATCCCGCGCGCCCTGATATGACATGATCATCCGATACGGTCCTTTCAGCGCCGCGGCGATGATGCTCATGACGACCGGCGAGGTTTTCACCTTGGGGCCGGGTCGGCAGGCATAGCCCTTTGCCTCGAGGATCGCCTCGGCATCGGCTTCCGCCCGGCGCGCATGGGGCGCGGGCAGCGTCGCCACCAGACGGTCGCGCAAGGCTTGCAACGCCTCCACCTCCGAATGCGCACCTTCCCGCTCTGCCCGCCTGATGCTCATCTCGAGCGCGACAAGCTCGTGATCGTACACGCCCTGCATGCCCAGCATGCTCGTGTCGCGAAGCTTCCACCATCTTCGTCGATCGCTGTCGACATCATGATCTAGGCTCGGGAAAATCTCTTTCAGGGCATAGACCATGCGCTGGGCCGTGCGCTCGTTCACAGCGAACTCGTTTGCAATGTCATTCACCGTGATGCCCTGATGGCGCGACGCAGACATGCGCGCCAGCTTCAACAGATCCTGTGCCTTGTGAAACGACATGGCGGCCTCCTTCTATCCCCGACAGATTATGACGTAGCCATTCCCATATACTTAGCCAGAGGGCGATTCGCCTAAAGGTTGTTGTCTGATCCGGGTGTTTGCCGGCGGCGCACACGGCGCCGTCGCCATGGCATGCCTCGGTCGGCCCCAAGCCTGGAAGCTTTTCCCTCGCAGCATCCCGGGTCGGCGTCTCACCTGGCTTAGGTGGCGCGCCGCATCCGCACAGGACGAGAAGACGAGAAGACGAGAAGACGAGAAAAGGAGGTAAAATGGCACTACCACCCAGAGCATTTTTCACGCTGCACGAAACCGCGTCCCGCTGGGGCTGCACGATCGCCGATATTGCGGGCTGGGCCGCCGAGGGCAAGTTTGACATCGTCACCGGCATACCCCTCGCGGTTTGTGACGACGAGAAGGTGTCTGGCAAGATCACACTCTCACCCATGGATATGCTGCCCCTCTTCCGCCGCAGCGGGACAGGGCCGACCGCCATCAAGCTTCTGAGGATGAAGCCCGAGCCTGGACGTGACTGGGCGTATGTCACCGAACCGGCTGATGGTGTCGAAGTCTCGATCGCGGATCTCCTGATCAGCGGCGAGGACGTGCTGCGCTTTGAAGACGAATACGACCTAATGCGCCGCATTGGCGGCGGCACGGGCGCCCTCTCACCCTATGATTGGGAAGGGATGTATGTGGCCATGATCAAGCGTATTCATGAACATGGCCTGCCCGCGACACAGGCTGAGCTGATCGGTGAGCTGCAGGAATGGTTTGCCGACGTGGCCGAGAACGGCGAGGTCCCCGAAGAGAGCACCATCCGTCGGCGACTGCGCCCGTTCTGGCGCGCCCTGCGCGGCGCGGCCTGAACAAGCGCGCAAGCTCAGGCGCGCTTCGCATTCGCATCCACATCAGTATCGGAATTGTGCACGATCTTCGGTCGTGGCCGGAGCATACCGGCCACGGCATCCACCCCGGCGCGCAGGGGCGAGTCCATCAGATGCGCATAGCGCAGGGTCGTCTGCATCTGGCTGTGACCGAGAAGCTTGCCGATCATCTCGAGCGACGCCCCACCGCTGACCAGCAGCGACGCGAATGTGTGGCGCAGGTCATGGATTCGGACATCGGGCAGGTCCGCCTCGCGCTGGACAATTTTCCAGAACCGGCGGATTTCCTTGACGGGCTGGCCCGGCACATCGCCGGGAAAAAGCCACGGGGTCCCTTTCTGCACGACAAGCCCGCGCTGGCGCACGATGGCCGCAACATCGGCCGAGATCGGCACCCGGTGGATCTTGCGCTGCTTGGTGGTGTCTGCGGGTTTCGACCAGAGGCCGAGCTCGAGGTTGAACTGCTCGAACCGCGCCTGGCGCACCTCGCCCACACGGGCGCCGGTCAGCATGCAGACCCGGATGATGCCCGCGGCGCGCTGATCCTCGGCCGCGTCCAGCACCTCGGCCAGCCTGCCGATCTCCTCGTGGGACAGGAAGCGTTCTCGCGCGGTCTCGACCCGTTTCTTGAAGCCTGCGGCCGGATTTTCCGTGCGCCAGCCCCACTGGATGGCGAGGTTGAACATCTTGCGCAGCACTTCGCCCACGCGGTTGGCGCGCACAGGTGTTGGCTTTGCGCCCTGCAGCTTGCGCGCGCGGTTGTTGGGCTTTGCCTTAGAGGGGCGCGCCCGCCCCTCCGCGATGATGTTGAGAAGCTTGGCCACATCATGCGGCGTGATCTCTGTCACCAGCTTGTTGGCCCAATGCGGCGCGACCAGTTTGGTCAGCATCGCACGCTGATCGGCGGCGTTGACCGGGGACAGGTGCGGGACATGCTCGGCCAGATAACGGTCGATCATATCCTTGATCCTAGGAGCCTCCCGCAACGCGCCGCGTTCGCCCAGCGGATCACAGCCACTGTCGATCTGGCGGCGCAGTTCGCGCGCCCGCTCGCGCGCCGCCATCACGCTCCATTCCGGCCAGCGCCCGATCGCCATGCGCCGCTGGCGCCCCGCATAACGGTAATCGAGCACGAAGGATCGCGCACCCGAGCGCAGGATGCGGATGGACAGCCCCCGGATCTCGGTATCGAAGACCTGGTAATCCCGATCCTCTTCCGGGATCTGCTCGCGCACCGTCTTGTCGTTCAATCGCAGTCTCTTGACCATCTTCACGCCTCCTGCTGCGCATGACACAGGCGTAGATGCGCAGGCGTATCAAGCGAAGCATGCGAGCCTGACCGGCACATAGGCAGTGACCGGCGGTGATGCGCCAAAAGGCTGCCGGTCATTGATTTCATGGTAGAAATCGAGGGCGTGCGTAGATCGCAACGCGTCAGGCTGGCGGAGAATCGGCCCGCTTTATCTCAGTGAGGCCAGTGCCGGGATCATGCGGGGAGGCAGAATAGTTCCCGATCCCAAGCCGGATCTGTAAATTTCGTTTGAAATCAATAACCGGCAAGGGTCCGGACCCCTTGCCGGTTGGCTCAATGCGTGCGGATGCCTGCCAATATCCGAAAAACACGGCGAAATCCTGTAAATCAGCCATACGCCGCGGCGTTCGGGGACGTGCGACGCGGTCCTCACACGCGATCGGGCACCACGCGCACCTTGCGTTGCAGCATCAATTTTCCGGAAAATCCAACGATATCAATGACCGGCAGGCTCCGGGCGCATCACCGCCGGTCTCTGCCTTCCCGCCACCCCTGCGGCTCTGCGTTTCTGAAGTCCTGACCCTTGCCCATGCCGGGCGATGAACAGGAGAAACCAAATGACAGAAACAGCAACGCCCCCCCGATCCAGCAAACCTTCCCTGCTGAGTGGCTGGATCAGCCGCCTTGATCTTGCTTTGGAGCTCGGGGTCACAGTCGAAACTCTGCATCGCTGGGAAAAGCTGCGGTTCGGGCCGCCCTGCGTGCGGGCCGGTCGCAAGATCTATTACCGCCGCGAGGCGGTGCAGGACTGGCTCATGCAGCAGGAAGCGCCCGCTCCCGGGCGCCGGGGGGCACGCCGATGAGCACCCCCCTGCCCTTCCGCAAACAGCGCGGCGCCCGGGCGCGCCGCGACGAAGCCCGCCAGGACTGGATCGACGCGCGGCTGCGCGAGGCCCGCATCGTGGTCGCCGACATGGTTCATCACTCCGATCACATGGTGCGGCTCGCCTGCAACGTGCTCGTCCGGCATGGCCAGACCCCGGAAGAGCGCGAGGACGCCCGGCTCCTGCTGGTGGTCCTCGATGCGAAATCGCCAGGGCGCGCCGAACGCGCCCGGCCAGACCGGGAGGGCGGGCGATGACGCGGCGCAGAACCCCCGAGGCAGACTTGCAACGCGCTGTCGTCAGCGCCCTGCGCTTCGCCCTGCCGAAGACGGCCATCATCCACCACTGCGCCAACGAGGTGACCGAACCCGGGCCACGCGGCGCGAAACGCCAGGCCATCCTGGTCGGCATGGGCGTCCATCCCGGCTTTGCCGATCTGATGATCCTCAGCGACGGACGCGTACTGTTTCTGGAGCTGAAGGCCCCCAAGGGCCGGCTCAGCCCCGCACAGGCGACGTTTCGCGATGCGGTGCAGGCACAGGGCTTTGGCTGGGCGCTGGTGCGCAGCCTCGACGACGCGCTGGGCGCGCTCGCCGATCATGGGTTCACGACGCGTGTCGTGCCACAGGCTGACGCCCGGCTCGCGGCAGCCCGTTCAGCGCGGAGGACAGCCCCATGAGCCATGCTGCTACCAACTGGGCCATCCAGCAGCGCGGGCTCAAGCCAACCGCCAAGATCGTGCTCTGGCATCTCTGCGATCGCTTCAACCCCGATTACGGATGCTTTCCCTCGCAGAGCCGCCTTGCCCATGATTGCGAAATCAGCCGGTCGACCTTGAATCTGCACCTGGTCCAGCTCGAGCGCGCGGCGTTGCTGCGCCGCGTGCCCCGCATCGATCCGGTCACCAAACGCCAGATGGCCACCCGCTACATTCTGGGGTTCGAGCCGGGCTTTACACAACAGGAGCCGGACCCGTGTCCGGAAACCGGACATGGCCCCGGCGACGCGGGCGGCGCCTGCGATGAGGGCGCCGATACCTCTACCGATGCACAGGATCCGGCCGAGCCGTGTCCAGATTCCGGACACGGGAACCCCGAAAGACCCGTGTCCGATTTTGGCGCCGACCCGTGTCCGAAAAATGCCCCGACCCGTGTCCGGAATTCGGACACTAACCCTGTAAGGGAACCTTTAAGGGAACCCGTAAAGGAGGAGGACGCGCGAGCGCGCGAATTCGATTTTGATCAGTTCTTTGCAGAGCTGCTCAGCGCGCTGGGCTTTGCCCCCAAGGCCACACTGCCATCGTGGTGGCAGGGCTGGCCACCCCGCGAGCATGTGCGCCGCTGGTGCGTCGATCTCGGGCTCGACGCGGGTACGATCCTCGCGGTCGCCGAGGAGAGCCGCCACAAACATCCCGAACCGCCGGACGGGCCCAAGGCGCTCGATCGCGCCATGCAGCGCGCCGCCCAGCGTCAGGCGCAGAAAGGATCCGGTTCCCAGAAGGCCGAAGAGCGCGGCAGTGGGCGCAGGCTGCGCGGAAAAGCCCCCTCCGGCCCGCTGCCAAGCGAGGACGAGCTCGCGGCCTTCTATGCCGGGATGGTGAACTCCGATGAGTTCCTGCCCGCCAACATGATCAGCACCACCATGCGCGACGCCATGCTGGCCCGCGGGCTGGTCACGGCGGACCGCCTGCGAGCGCGAGGTGTGCTATGAGCAGGGTCGATCGCAGGCTGTCCAGGACGCCGGCCCAGCGCGGCGCTCGTGACAAGCTCAAGGGTGCCATGTCCATCCAGCAGGCGCTGGAATGGGCCTTCGGCGTCGAGAAGGCGCAGCTGGAGCTGCCCGAGCCCTCCGATCCCGAGCGCGCGCATCGCTCCGGCTTCGGCCTGGAATACCTGCTGATGCAGCAGGCCGCGCTGGGCTGCAAGGTCGATGGCGGGCGCTACAAGATCGGCGACGACACCCACCCGGATGCCGAGGTCATCGCCGCCACAGTGGCGGGCCTCCCCGAAAGCCTCGGCGGCAAGCGCATGGCGATCCGCGTGGCCGAGCTGGCCCGGGCCGGGATGACGCCGGACTGGATGCCGGGCGCCGTGCCGCGCTGTGTGCCGGTGGAGACAAGGCGCAACAAGCATGGCGAGCGGGCGAAAACCGTCGTCGTCGGGACCGCGCGCATTCGTGTCAGAGGCCCAACACCTCGCGGCAAATGGAAAACCGTCGAGATCCTTGCCTGTCCGGTGACCTTCTCACCGCATCCCGAACAGATCGAGGCCGCCCGAACGGCCTACGACGACTGGTGGCAAGCGCTGGGCTGGGTGCGAGACGGGCTAATCGCGGGCGGCATGTTGCGGGAGATCGAGGTGAGTGGCGCGATGCCGAAGGTCAGGCCGTGGAAGCCGAGGTGAGCGTCCGGGACGACACAATTAATCCGGGAATACTTGGATCCTTCGATGGTTCCCGAGGTTGGGACGCAACCCAAAGTGATTCTTGACATACACCTATTTCCTGCTCACAGGCTGTGCGAACTGTTGTTTGATCTGCGAGGCACATGGTTCTCGCAAAGATGGCGTCTGCCACCCACGGGAACCTCAAAAAATCGCTTGCCATGAATTCAATTAAAGAGCCGATCACTGCCATCGACGATGTTTGCCGAAGGCTCTCCGAAGCCGTAGATGCGCATTTGGAGGGAAGAGGGGATGGCGCCGACGCAAGCTTCCGCGCAGCTGATTGCCAAAAAGTCTGGGCTTGGGTGAATCCATCTTGGAGCCGACCTGATCTCAACGTTCGAGTCAAGGCACCAAAAGGTGATACTGCACCAGTTGCCAAATCGTTGCGCGACCCGGATCGCAACATAAAAGCGGTGATCCGCGGTGAAGTACTCGCTCGTGACGGGTACAGGTGCAGGTACTGTGGCATACCAGTCGTCAGTGCCGAAATAAGGAAGCTAGCGCATCGCCTCTATCCTGAGGCTGTTCGATGGGGCGGGATCGATCCATCGACCCAACATGCGGGCTTTCAGTGCCTTTGGCTGCAATATGATCACGTTGTGCCGCACAGCCATGGTGGCCGCTCGACAGCGGATAATGTGGTCATAAGCTGCGCTCTCTGTAATTTCGGCAAGGACCGCTATACGCTTCAACAGTTGGGCATCGAGGATCCGCGGCTGCGCCAACCGGAACCCATAGATTGGGATGGTTTGGAAAGGCTTAAATCGTCGACCGAAAAGCAACCGCACGTTTTGAGCCGTGGGCTCGCTAAGGAATGGCAAGTGGATGAGGGGCGGACAATCATTCCCAAAACCACGACGCCTCCAGCCTTTCTTCAGAGCACCGCCTATTTTCTGCCCGGTGCGTGGATCAGCAAGGGCTATGTCTATACCCCGGAGATTGCCGGAAAAGAACGTTGGTTCCAGATATCTGACCAGGTCTCTGCGAAGCACGTAGAAAGGGATGGGAAATCCGGCGTTCAGCTGATCTGCACGCCTGGGGTGCTTTTGCGGAGGGGTATCGAGCCTTCAGGTCTACAGGATGCAGACAGTTAGCCGTCGCGAACTGCTTTAACAAGGCTGGTGCAGCCCGCTATCATGGCGAGGGGCGCCTAGCTGTTGATCTGACCGAGCGGGTCTTGCGAGGTCGCTTGGTTGGCATCATAGATTATATAGCGTTACGCGACAGAAGATCGTACGCCCGCGGATGATAGCAAGCAGCCCTCGCGTTGGGTGAATGAAGTGACCGCATTCTCGATCGAACTGACACGCTGTGATGCCGTTGGTCGGGGCAATTCCCCATCAAAATTGGATACACTTGGATTGTAGATTTCGATCACGCATGATGGCACGCAAAGCTACATTCAATACGTGGTTCACCTCACGACCGGCAGATCTGACATCCGCGTCGTGTAGCGCGGACTTCGATGATCCGCGCGCAACTGCCATGACCGGGACATGCCCTCGCTCGCGAGCACCATGGCCTTCTTCCCGAACCGCTCGTTCACCGCGTCGAGCGCGCGCATCAAGGCGGGTGAGCCGCGCGGCGCGTCAAACAGCGTCCTCGGCCGGTCCTCGAGCGGCAGGAGATCATCGAGTATGACACCCGCCTTCGTGAACGCATAGGCATGGGTCCCGCTTTTCGGCCATGCCGCCAGGGCGCAGCGCTTCGCGGCCGCGACCAGCTCGAACGTGTCGGATGACATCGGCACGATGCGCGTGGTGCGGGACCCGGCATATTGCGGCCGGTCCGGGCGGTGCCTGTTCGTATGAAAGAACACCGTTATCGTGCCGGCCACGAGCCCGTGCCGTCGCAGCTTCTCCGCGGCGCGCGTCGCATGCGCGGTGATCGCCTCGAAGAGCGTGTCGAAGCCCGTCATGGGGGTCCCGGCCGAGCGTGTGACGGCCATGCCTTTCCTGCGCGGCTCCACGTCATCAAACGCAATGCAGGGCTCCCCCTGCAGCTCCAGCACGGTGCGTTCCAGCACGACCGTGCCCAGCGCACGCGCCTGGCGCGGCGGCATGTCCCTCAGCTCCGCGGCCGTGCCGATCCCCAGCCCATGCAGCTTGGCTTCGGTCCTGCGGCCGATGCCCCAGATGTCGCCGACGGGGACGAGCGGCAGAAGCCAGTCGGCAAGGCCTGGGTCCATCATGTCCAGCACGCCGGCGAAGATCGGGTTCTTCTTGGCGATGTCGTTGGCGCATTTGGCGAGCGTTTTCTTCGGCGCGATTCCGACCCTTACCGGCACGCCGACCCGCCGCAGCACGGCGCGCCGCATCGCCCGGGCATGCGCCACCCGGTCCCGGAACCCGCCGAAGTCGAGAAAGCACTCATCGATCGAGTAGATCTCGACGTTGGGCGTGTAGTCCTCATAGACCGCCACCACCCGGCGGCTGATATCGCCGTAGAGCGTATAGTTCGAGGAGAATACCCGGATCCCGTGCGCCTCGACCTTGTCGCGGATCAGGTGCAGCGGCTCGCCCATCCCAATCCCGAGAGCTTTCGCCTCGTCGCTGCGCGCCACGGCGCAGCCGTCATTGTTCGACAGCACGATCACCGGCACGCCCTTCAGGCTGGGGTCAAAGAGTCGCTCCGCGCTGACATAGAAGTTCGCGCTGTCGCTGATTGCGATCGGGCGCGTCACGCCAGATCATAGCGCCGCACGACACCGGCGATGACGCCCCAGATCTCGCTGTCCTCGGTCAGCTCGATATCGGGAAAGGTCTCGCGGCTGTTGGCCGTTGCGAGGTAAAACTTGCCGTCCCGCTTGCGCAGGATCTTCGCGGTGACCGCACCGTCGACAACCGCGAGGACGGCGCGCCCGAGGCGCCGCTTCCCGGCCCGGTCCACCGCGATGATGTCGCCGTCCCGAATGCCGACATCCCAGAGGCAGTCGCCTTCCACACGCCACCAGAAGGTCGAGGACGGGTGCCGCACGACCCACGCGATCGGGTCGATCTCATCCTCGAGATCATCCCCGGCCGGCGACGGGAACCCCGCACTGGCGCGCGGCAGACGCAGCGGGATGGGCTGGCCTCCCTCGAGGACAGGAGTTTCAATCGGATAGACAGGCATCCGCGAATCCTTCTGTGTTCATGCTATGTTCCAACATACATCCTGCACCCGGTCCCCGGCTGTCAAGCGGTGACCCGAAGGCCTGCGGTTATCCGGAAGCGCCCAGACCGCCCCGATCGGACTTGAGCCCCTCGCCGCTCTGGTGAATCACCATGCGCTCGGCCGGAAAGGGCCGGATCAGCGCGAAGGCTTCATCGGGGGTGCCGGTCAGCCACTGCTCGTAATCGTCGGGATCGAGGATTGTCGGTGAGCGATCCGGGTGGGTCTGTCGGGTCAGCGCGTTCGGCGTCGTCGTGACCATCGAGGAGGTGATCATTTCACATTCTTCGCCGCCGCCGTAGTTGCCCTTGTAGTGGCGCCAGATACCCGCGAGGGCGAACGGCGGTCGATCCTCGTCCCCGACCACGCCGAACCACACATAGGTGGCCGGGTTGCGCCCCTTGGGCTCGCAGTAGCTCGTGGCGGGGATCAGGCATCGCCGCTCCTCGAAGCTGCTGGCCCAGAACCGGGAATTGCGCAGCTTGTCGTCCCGCGCGTTGTTGACCGCCTTGGGCTGGATCGGATGGCCGGTCTTCTTCGAGACCTGGGGCATCACGAACCCCCAATGCGCGTGCTCCAGCCAGCGTGCGCCGTCGGGACCAACCCCCACGATCGGCGACATGGTCTTCGGGAAAATGGCCGGCAAGGGCTCGGCGTTGCCCAGCCGGTTGTTCGCGGGATCCACCACAAAGAGCCGGCGCATGGCCTCGGGCGGCATGGTGTTGGAGTAGAGATTGCACATGGCTGCGATGATAGCTCACCGATCAGCATGAAGCATTCTGAAAAATCACCTGAATTCAATGCGAGACCAGACGACGCGCTGGGCAAGCTCATCCCAGGGTGCTCAGCGAAACCGACGCATGGCCCTTGTCATCGACGCCGAGTACCGATGCCGATGCGGTCAGCGGCCCGCTCAAATGGCCCTTGTCATCGACGCCGAGCACCGATGCCGATGCGGTCAGCGGCCCGCTCAAGTAGCAAACCGGTCATCCGCTCTGCTGATGTCGAACGGCGGCACAGCGCAGAGAGTGACCTTTGCAAAGTCGGGGCCGCCGGGCTCGATTTTGACCCAATCGACCCAGTACTGACGTTCGTTCAGCGCGCGTCTAACTATCGCTCCCAGCCTTTTCTTGACGTTCGCAGCGCTTGCGTTCAGCATCTTCGTGCAACCCAAGAGGTATGGAGAATGCTTTGATCGCTTTAAGCTGTTTGTTTCTGAGGCTAAAATTTTGAGAATATGCCATCTAGAAGTCCGTAACTTCCGCGGCATCAAAAAAGCGGAAATACTCTTGCCCAATCACGCTGTGCTGATTGGCGACAATAATACCGGAAAAACATCATTGCTTGAGGCGATCGACCTTGCCCTAGGTCCGGATCGTCTCAACCGCATGCCCCCCATCGACGAGCACGATTTCTATCAGGGCCGCTATCTGCCCCCCGAACCGGTAGGTGAGGACGCGGGCGATGGTGAAGAGGGTCCTGCGAATGGCAAAATGGAAGCTGCCCCTGAGGTTGAGGGGGCACCCGATGAAACTACAGAGGCTGAGGAAGCGCCGATTATCCGCATTGACGTAATCGTCGTGGACCTTAACGACGAGCAAAAAGCGCATTTCGGAGATGCGATAGAGTTTTGGGATAATGAACAGTTCAAACTCTATCAAGAACCGAATCCTGAAGGCGTAGACCCTGCGCACATCTCTGAGGCCATACGCGTCACATTTCGTGGTTGGTACGAGCCTGAGGAAGACGATTTCCAGGGGAAGACGTACTTTACGCGTAGCCTGACGGAGGGCGAAAGCGGGCAACCCTTCAGAAAGACTGACAAACAGCGGTGTGGTTTTCTGTATCTTCGCTCGCTCCGCACCGGCTCGCGCGCTCTTAGCCTCGAACGCGGCAGTTTGCTCGACATTATTTTGCGGCTTAAGGAACTGCGCCCGCAGATGTGGGAAGCCACGCTCTCGCACCTCTCTGAGTATGACGTTGCCAGCGATCCTGCTCTCGGCATTACGGGCGTCTTGGAGAGCATCAATGCCTCTCTCAAAAAGTATGTGCCGAAGGAGTGGGGCATTCACCCCCATCTCAAGGTTTCCAACCTCACCCGAGAGCATCTGCGCAAGGTCATCACCGCGTTTATCGCGACAGGCGATGGCGACCATGCCGCTCCTTTTTATCGGCAAGGAACGGGAACGCTGAATATGCTCGTGTTGGCGATGCTTTCTCAGATCGCCGAGGACAAGCAGAACGTCATTTTTGCCATGGAAGAGCCCGAAACGGCGATACCGCCCTATGCACAGAAGCGCATTGTCCACGAAGTCCGGAAGCTATCAGCCCAAACAATCTTCACGTCGCATTCCCCATACGTGCTTGAAGAATTTCAAACCGAAGAGACCATTGTGCTTCGCCGTGATACTCATGGCGCTCTCGGCCAAGCTCAGATTGAGTTGCCGAATAGCGTTAAGCTAAAGCGCTATCGTCAGGAATTTCGTACCCGTTTCTGTGAGGGATTACTCGCCCGCCGTATATTGATTGCCGAGGGTGCGACGGAAACACAGTCCTTCCCGGTAGTTTGTAGGCGGTTGGCCGAACTTGAACCGGAAAAATACGCTTCTCTAGAGGCTCTGGGCATATGCATCATCGATGCGGGGTCTGACACGCAGATAGCAGACCTTGCCAAGCTCTATGCGGGCCTCGGGAAGCGCGTTTTTGGCCTGTGCGATCATCAAGACCCAGCTGATGAAGCAGCTATTAAAGCTGAAGTAGAGGCCTTGTTCATGCATGGGGAACACGGCTTCGAAGACCTGGTGCTAAAGAACACCACGGAGGATGCCCTCAAACGCTATTCAGCAAGCGTTACGTGGCCGCCGCATCTTCAGCACAAGTACCCGAGTCCTGATGATGATATTCACAAGGCAACGGCCGAGTTATTCGAATGGGGGAAAGCAAACTGGGTTTCTGCGGACTTTCTAGCTCAGTGCAGTGAGGCAGAAATTCCGGAATGGCTTCGACAAAAAGCCGCAGAGTTGAAGGAGCTCTGTGATCCTCAAGCAGCAGCGGATGGTGACGCGGAGAACGGTGGCGATGCAGGGCCAGACCTAACTGTAGCGGCAGCGGCCGAGCATGGAGCTGACTGAGAAGCAACGCGAGATTCTCGCGGCGGACGGTCATCTCCTGGTCACTGGAGGACCGGGGTCCGGAAAAACGACAATCTCGATCCTCAAAGCCGCGCAGGCGGTCGACGAAGCCCTGGGCTCTGGGCAGCGCGTTCTTTTTCTTAGCTTCGCACGCGCGACCGTTTCCCGTGTTGCAGAAGCTATCCAGTACGAGCATCAACTACCGTCTGAACAACGTAAACGGATCGAAGTCGAAACGTATCACTCTTTCTTTTGGCAGATTATCAAAAGTCACGGCTACCTGCTAGGCCTGCCGCGCCATCTATCACTTCTCCCTCCGCCGGCTGAGGCCATTGCCCTTTCTGCCATCAGAAACGAAATGGGCGCTGATTCAAAGCTGGGTGATGCGGAATTGGCCGAGAAGCGGGGCCGCGAAGCCGCTGAACGCGAGCGGCTCGCCATGAAAGAGGGACGTTTGTGCTTTGACCTGTTTGCCCGCTACACCGGACAGGTCCTCCACGGTAGCCACCGCATTCGCCAACTCGTGGCCAATATGTTTCCCGTAATCGTCCTCGACGAATTTCAGGATACCAATGCTGACCAATGGTATGTGGTTCAAGCCCTCGGGGAGCATTGCCGGTTGGTTGCACTGGCTGATCCGGAACAACGCATCTATGATTTTCAGGGAGCCGACCCAGAGCGCCTAGATCACTTTCGTGATGCGTTCGCGCCGACTGAAATTGATCTCAGCGACGACAATCATCGAAGTGCCGGAACGGAGATTGCGCTGTTCGGAAATGAGATATTGCGCGGCAGGTTTACGCAGGAAAAGTATGTTGGCATTTGCCGTTTAGGCTATCCACCAAACGGCGACCAAGCCTTCACAGAGCTTGTTACCCGCGTTTACAAGGCACGCGAACGTTTGGTGAAGAACGGCAAGAAGGATTGGTCGCTGACTATCCTCGTGCCAACTAAAAAGATGACCCGTCTTGTCGCCGACAAGCTTCGGGAGCCACCTGCGGGCATGCCACCTGTACCGCACTCCGCTGTTGTAGAGCTCGAAGGTGCCATTCTGGGCGCAGAGCTTATTGCTTTCTTATTGCAGCCCCCGTCAGCAGATCAGGATGTCGTCCGATTCCTCGATCTTCTTTGCAACTATTTTCAGGGGAGGGGTGGTGACGATCCGGGACAGGGCGATCTGCAAACAGCGCAGAATCTCCGTGATGCATACGCCGATTATGTCAAGCGGCTGGCGGAAGGCAAAGCCATCCGCGGTAACAGTATTCTCATAAAGACATTTGCCACTTATGAGCAGGCGCGAGCCCTTGCCTTAACCGGTGATCCTGACGTGGATTGGCGGGCAATGCGTGCTCTGCTTGAGAATGGAGAGTGCTCCCGCCTTCGGGGGCTCGCTCACGAGGTGCGAAATTTGCGGTTGCTGGATCGAGGTACGCGGCTTCGCCATGGGTTGGCGGAGGACTGGCGGACGAATGGCGTTTACGCCAACGCGCTATCAATTGTGCAGCAGGCCTTCGTTCAAGAGCATTTTGCTACAAGTCAGAAGCCCGAAACCGGCGTCATCGTGATGAACATGCACAAGGCCAAGGGCAAGCAATTTGATGAAGTGATTATCTTTGAGGGGTGGCCTCGAATTGCAAAGGGGAAGATCGTCGCAAATTCGGATCGCATCGTGCGCTCTAATGATCTCGAATACGATGATGATCAGGCGCGACAGAATTTTCGTGTCAGCGTGACGCGTGGAAAACTTCGAACTACGATCCTCACACCGAAAAATAACCCCTGCATTCTGTTATTCGATCAAAAATAATGCTTGCATATCCCGCGAATCTTTTCGGAGTTTTAAAAGGCGGATGTTTTTTGCTGCAACGTGTTGCGCAGGGCAATCGCAGTTGGGGTCACGTCTCGACTAAACCATTGAGAACCCTGCGAAGGAAGTCGTCATCCCAGCCAGC
>NZ_JBPBBB010000016.1:0-73376 GCF_050896375.1 Roseovarius tibetensis | reverse complement strand
ACCGTATCGAGATCATGTTCGGCAGGCTCAAGGACTGGCGGCGTGTCGCAACTCGGTATGACAGGTGCCCCAAGGTCTTCCTCTCGGCGATCGCGCTAGCCGCGACTGTCATCTATTGGTTATGAGTCCAGACCCTAGGGGTTGAAACGGGCTCAATTCGCTTCGTGCAGCTGCTAACGCTACCTTCTACGGTTGTTCCATCTGGCTTTTCCGCGGTGCACTCCGCACCTATCAGCGCACCGCAACTCCCAAAGATGGGTTCGACGTTAACCGCAGGAGGGTTGCCACCAGGCACATCGCACTCACAGCTACAAACCAGCTTGTTCGAAGGCCCAATGGGCACGGCCATAACCGGAGAGGATGGCAACATTACGGTGACGATGGAAAGAGCAGGAGTCTTCAATATCTTGAAATTGCCTGTAGACATTTTCATAATTCCTACATGTAAGAGTAGATAATAACATGTGCCTTGAGTTATATCTGTATTTATATTTGGTCCATTGAGAAGGGCCCGTATCGGGTTGGGACGTGTGGGTGGTGTCTGAACCAGGCCGATTTTACCGGAGAGCAAAAAGCTTGCAAGGTAAGCCATGACCAAAGGAAACCCAGGGAACCGTTTTTCGACAGAGGTACGTGCGCGCGCGGTGCGCATGGTTCTGGAGAACGAAGCGGATTACAAATCGCGGTCGCAGGCGGTCGCATCCATCGCGGAGAAGTTCGGATGCAGTAGCGCCACGTTGCGCGATTGGGTCACCAGACAGGCCGTCGAGGACGGTGATCGCGACGGCCTGACGCAGTCAGAGCGCAAGGAACTCAAGGCGCTGCAGCGCGAGAACCGCGAACTCAAGCAGGCCAACGAGATCCTGCGCAAGGGCGAGGCCTTTGTCCGCCATTGGTCCGAGGACGATGGACGAGCGCTTTTTTCGCAGCGGCGGACCTCGACCGCCAACGCAAGAGATGATCATGTTCATCGATGATCATCGCGGGGAGTACGGCGTCGAGGCGATCTGCAGGGTTCCGCCGATCGCGCCGTCCACCTACCACCACCATCAGGCGGTCAAGCGCGACCCATCCAGGGCGTCCGTTCGGGCGCAGCGCGACGCCGGTTTCGGCCCCAAGGTCAAGACCTGCTGGGAGGCCAGCGGCAAGCGCTACGGCGCGGTCAAGGTCTGGTACGATCTCGCTGCAGAAGGCGAGGATGTGGCGCGCTGCACGGTGGTGCGCCTGATGAAAGAGATGGGAATACAGGATGTTATCCGCGGCAAGGGCAAGAAGACAACGTATCGTGATCCGGCCCTGCCTTGCCCGGAAGACAAGGTGAACCGGGACTTCAAGGCGTCGGCGCCGAACGTTCTCTGGGTGGCCGACTTCACCTATGTGCGCACCGCCGTGGGGTTCGTGTACGTCGCACTCGACCATTGTTCTTGAACCAATGGCGAACAAGGTCTCGTTCATCGATGTCTTCGCCCGTTTCATCGTGGGCTGGCAGGTCTCGTCGTCGCCCAACACCGGGCTGGTTCTCGATGCGCTGGAGCAGGCGCTTGCCGCCCGCAATGCCGACCGGGATCGGCTGACCCACCATAGCGATCGCGGCGTCCAGTACCTGTCGATCAAATATTCCGAGCGCCTTGAAGAGGCCAGGATCGGGGCCTCGGTTGGCAGCGTGGGGGACTCGTATGACTGTGAATATGGTATTGCAGCCTGATGGCCTGACTCATCGTACGATTGACTTCGTGTCATTGCGTTGACGTGTCGACCATCAGGTTGCCCGCGACCTCGCGCCAGCGTGCATGGGCCTGGTCGCGGTGGGTCTCGGCGAAGACTGTCTTCACCACGGCGCTGACCACCGGCTTGTTCGTCTTGCACACGCGGGCCAGGAGATTGCGCTGGAAGTGCACGTGGCAGCGCTGCCAGCCGGCCCCCAGGACCTTGCGTGCGGCCGCTTTCAGCCCCTTATAGGCGTCGCTGATCACCAGTTGAACACCGCGCAGGCTGCGGCGGGTGAGAGACCGCAGGAAATCGGCCCGGAACGTCTCGGCCTCCGACGGCATGCCGGTGATCCCGAAGATTTCCCGTCGCGCGTCGGTGTTGATCGCCACGGCCACTATCACCGCCATTGAGACCGTGAGGGGCCGGCGCGCCACTGGTTCGGGCGCGGCCCCGCACGCCGGCCGCGCGCAGCTTCACGTAGAGGGTGTCGAGCGAGTGGAGGGGCCGTTGACCGCGCCGAACGTCCCCCCGGACGGTGGGAATTCGGTCCCTCGGACCGAATTCATGAGGATCACCCCGTCCAGCGGACGGTTCAGGAACGCCTGCACATGCTCGTCGATCTCCTCGTACAGCCGCGACAATTGGCTCTTCGGAGAAACACGCGGAAATTGGTGATGGCCCCTGAGGGGCGGCGTATCCTGGCAGCGGTCACGCACTGTAACGTCTCTGGAAAGACAGGGACATGCTACGATAACCGGATGCGTCAGCTTCCCGCGACACGTTGCGGTCAGAGGACGGTGGCGATCAAGACCAATGCGCCCCGCCGAAAGAGGCGGGGCGCATGCATCAACCTGGTGACCCGCAGGCCATGGGGCATGTATTCAGGCGAACCACCAGCGTTCCATCCAGCGTTCGCCGTCCATGTCGAAATTTGACGCGAACTCGCCATGCGCGATCTTGCCATTGGTCGCGAAGACGAAATTCGCGAACATCGGCAGCACGGTGCCGCCATCCTTGGACACAAGCTGCTGCATTTCCGAATACATGGCGCGGCGCGCATCCTCGTTCAGTTCGGCGCGGGCCTTCACCAGCAACTCGTCGAACCGGGCATTCGACCAGCTGCTGTCATTCCACGCCGCGCCGGACTCGTAGGCCGTGGAAAAGATCTGATCCTCGGTCGGGCGGCCGCCCCAGTAGACCGCGCAGAATGGGTGCTTCAGCCAGACATCCGACCAGTAGCCATCGTTGGCAACGCGGTTGACGTTGATGTTGATCCCGGCCGCATTGGCCGAGTTCCGGTAGAGCACCGCGGCATCCACGGCCCCCGGAAAGGCCGCATCGGCCGCCGACAGGGTCACGTCGAGGCTGTCGAGCCCGGCCTCGCGCAGGTGGAATTTCGCCTTGTCGGGATCGTAGCTGTGCTGGGCGAGATCCGGATCGTGGAACCGGTAGCTCGGTCCGATGGGCTGGTCGTTGCCGACGGTGCCGTGGCCGAACAGGATCTTGTCGACCAGCTCCTGCCGGTTGATGCCGTATTTCAGCGCCAACCGGACATTCACGTCGTCAAAGGGCGCGGTGTCGGCCTGAGCCGCGAAACTGTAATATTGCGGGCCCGCGATCGAGTGGATCGCGAGGTCGGGATCGCGCCCCAGCATGCTGATAGTCTTGAGATCGAGCTTGTCGATCACGTCGACCTCACCCGAGACAAGCGACGAGGTCCGGGCGTTCACATCGACGACCGACAGCATCTCGACCGCATCGAACCAGCCACGGTTCTGGTTCCAGTCCTCTGTGTGCCGTTCGAGGCGGGCGATGACACCGGGCTGGAATTCGACCAGCCTGTAGGCGCCGCAGCCATCGCCGGAGCGCCAGTCGATCCCGCCGTTGCCGTCGGATGGCACGATCGCCATGTGGTAATCGGTAAACACGAAGGGGAAATCGGCGCTGCCAGCGGACAGTTCGAACACGACCGTGTTGTCGCCTTCCTTGGCGACGCTCACGATCGGGGCGACCAGCGGCTTGGCAACCGAGGTGGACCCTTCGCCCCTGTGGTGATTGATGGAATCTACGATGTCGTCAAGGCTCAGCGGCTTGCCGGAATGATAGGTCACCCCCTGTCGGATCCTGAAGCGCCATGTCTTCGCATCCGGCGTGGCCTCCCAGCTTTCGGCGAGATCCGGTTCGGCCGACCCGTCTGTCGCCACTTTGGTCAGGTACCCGTGCATGCCGAACGGCAGGGCGACCGTGAAGCCGTTGGTCCAGGTTGCCGGATCCAGCGTGTCGTTGGTGTTGCCGTGACCCTTTGCATGGCGGATCGTGCCGCCGCGTTTCGGGGTCATGTCGGTGGCCGACCAGGCAACGCCCGGCATCATACCTGCGGACAGGCCCGTTGCGGCCGTGCCTGCAAGAAAGCTTCTGCGGTCGAGGCCGCGAATGCGAGATGTCATGTTTGTGGGTTCTCCTTTTGATTGTGCCCTCCGAGAAGCGCACTGGCGACATACAGTACCGGGCCGTACGCGATCGTCAAGTTGCGACGCGATTCCCCCGCGCGGCAGATGCCAGCGCACATCGCGCGACCGGCGCGCGCCGGTCGCGGCACGGCATCGCCCGGCCGGTCGGGAAACCGGCGGTCGGTGTCGGTTCGGGGACCGGCCTGCGGATCACCTTGGCGGTCGAGGCAGGACAATACACTTGGCGGCTCGTGTGAGACTGGCGGTATCGATCCTGTTTCATTGACACGCATGCGCCGGGTGCTTACCGATACCTTCAAGTCCTGGGGGAGCCTTGTCGGCTGAGACTCCATCGCTGTCATGCGGTGGTAACCCTTAGAACCTGATCCGGGTCATGCCGGCGAAGGGAAGGAATAGGCCGGGTCTGCACCCGTACCCCTCTTTCTTGCGCGCCGTGCATCGATCGCAACAGCGTACCGCCGAAAGGCGCAGAGAAGAGGACCGACTGTCATGATGCTCGACCCCGTCTGGACAGGCCTGTGGCTGTCATTATGCGCCGCCCTTCTGGCCATCCCCGGCCTGATCCATGCCCGGCGTCACCGCGACACGCTGGAAGATTACATCACCGCCCGCAACAGCCAGAACACCCGTGCGACCGTGCTGACGCTGGTGGCGACCACGCTGGGGACCTGGATCCTGTTCGGCCCGGCGCAGGCCGCGACATGGGGCGGGATCGGCGCGATCCTTGGCTATGCCTTGGGGTCGATGGTGCCGCGCCTCGTGATGATCCCGCTGGGTCAGCGGATGCGTGACCTCATCCCCGACGGCCATGGCCTGACCGAGTTCGTGATCCATCGCTACGGTCGCGTCATGTATGCCTTCACCCTTGTGATCATGCTGTTCTACCTGTTCATCCTGCTGGCCGCGGGCCTGACGGCCGTGGCGCGGATGGTGGCCTTGCTGGCGCCCATCCCGCTATGGGTGACGGCCAGCACGGTCATGGCCGCGACGCTGATATACACCTTCTACGGGGGGCTTCGGGCGTCGATCTACACCGACAAGTTGCAGATGATCGTGATCGCGCCGATGCTCGGGCTGCTCCTGGTTTTTGGCTGGCAAGCCGCCGGCGGTGCCGCCCCTACCCTTGCAGGACTGCGCGAGACCGCGCCGCATCTGCTGCAGATCGGTGACACAGGGGGGCTGCGCGCGGGGGTGACCTTCTTTCTCGCTGTGGCGCTGACCGGGCTGTTCTATCAGGGCACGTGGCAGCGGATCTATGCCGCGCGCGACGCGCGGGTATTGCGCCGGGGTTTCTGGATCAGCGGTGTGTGCAATTTCGTGGTCGTCGGGCTGATGGGGCTGTTCGGTCTGGCCTTCGTCGGGCTAGGCCTCGACGGCGACGGGTCGGTCGCGCTGTTCAGCGTTCTGCTGGCAGAGGTGCCGATGTGGTTCGCGCTGGCGCTTATCCCGCTGGGGCTGGCGCTGGTCATGAGCAGTGCGGATTCCACCATCAGCGCCACCTCCAGCATCATCGCCGTCGACATGGGGCGGCTGATGTCCGGCGCGGCTGACCGCACCCTGATGACCCTTGCGCGCTGGTTGATCGTTGTGGCGGCGGTCCCGGTGACATGGGTCGCGGCGCAAGGTTACAGCGTGCTATACTTGTTCCTGCTGGCCGATCTGCTGTGCTCGGCGGCAGCGTTCCCGGTATTCTTCGGGCTGTTCCATCGCCGCTATACCGGGTTCAACGCGGCGATCAGCACCGGGTGCGGCCTCATCGCCGGGCTGGCGATGTTTCCGGCGCCGGGCGCGGGCACCGCGACCTTGCTGGAGTCGTTCCTGCTGGCGGCGCTTGTTCCGGTCGGCGTGTCGCTGGTGCTGTTGCGGCTGCTGCCCGAGCGCGCGGCGTTTGATTTCAGCCTGCTCGGTGCCAGCGTGCGCCGCTTCCGGGGCTGAGCGCCGCACCCGGTCAGGCGGACGGGCGCGCCAGCCCCAGATGGTCGCGCAAAGTCCGTCCCGCATAGTCGCGGCGGAAAAGCCCCCGGGCCTGCAACACCGGCACCACGTGGTCGATGAAATCCTCGATCCCGTCGGGCAGCGAGGGCGGCATCAGGTTGAAGCCGTCCGCGCCGCCCGCCTCGATCCAGTGTTGCATTCGGTCGGCAATCTGTTCGGGGGTGCCGACCATCGTGCAATGACCACCCCCGGCGGCCAACCGCCCCAAGAGCTGGCGCAGCGTGGGCGCCTCGCTTTCGATGATTCGCAGGATGGTGGCGTAGCGTCCCTTGGGGCCGCTGAACGCCTCGAGCGGTGGCAGGTCGGGGACCGGCGCGTCGAGGTCCCAGTCGCGGCAATCCTGCCCGATGAACTGGCCAAGCTGGCGCAGCGAGTCCTCGGTCGGCAACAGCGCGTCCAGCGCGCTTTGCCGCGCCTTCGCCTCGGCCTCGGTCGCGGCGACATAGGTCACGAGGCCCGGCAGGATCGGCACCGGCGCGCGCCTCGCCGCGCGCACGCGTGCCTGGATATCGCGGTAATACGCCTGCGCCGATGGCAGGTCATAGGCAACGGCGTAGATCGCTTCGGCGTAGCGCGCGGCCAGATCGCGCCCCGGTTTCGACGCGCCGGCCTGAAACAGCACCGGATGCCCCTGCGGCGGGCGCGGCACGTTCAGCGGACCATCCACCATGAAATGGTCGCCCCGGTGATGGATGGGCCGCACCTTCGCCGGGTCGGCGAACTGCCCCTGACGGTCACACAGCAGCGCGTCATCGGACCACGAATCCCACAGCGCCAACACCGTGTCGGCAAATTCCCTGGCGCGTGCGTAGCGCGCCTCGGCGGGCGGCATCGCCTCGAGCCCGTGATTGCGGGCTTCCGTGTCAAACATCGAGGTCACGAGGTTCCAGCCCATCCGCCCGCCCGAGATATGATCGAGCGAGGCGAGCATCCGCGCCGCGTGAAAGGGCGTGTAAAAGGTACTGGACACCGTGGAGATCAGGCCGATCCGCTCGGTCGCGCGGGCCATCGCCGCCATCGCCGTCAGCGGTTCGAGAAACCACAAGGGCCCGCCGCCGACATTGGTGGCCGCCTGACCATCGGCAAAGAACACCGCGTCCAGCTTGCCCCGCTCGGCGATCTGCGCCAGCCCCTCGTAGTAACGGATATCGCCCAGACGCTCGACCGGCGATCCGGGCTGGCGCCACGCCGCGCGGTGATGGCCGCAGGCCATGATGAACAGGTTAAGATGCATCTGCGCGCGCTTCAGTTCTTCACGAGGCCGCCATCGACCACCAGGTTCTGCCCGGTAACGGCCCGTGCCCAGGGCGAGGCGAAAAACAGGGCGGCGTCGGCAAACTCCTCGGGCGTGGTGACCCGGCGCAGCGGCGTGTTGGCGGCGATCAGATCGAACACCGCCTCGGGCGTGGCGGCAGAGGCATCCGTGGTGCGCAGCAGCCCGCCCGACAGCATGTTCACGGTGATGCCCTCGGGGCCCAGATCATGCGCCAGCGTGCGGGTCAGCGACAGCAGTGCCGCCTTGGCCGCCGTGTAGTCGTGATAGGGCACGACCGGGTTCTGGAACAGGTTGGTGCCGATGTTGATCACCCGCCCGAATCCCAGTTCCCGCATCCCCGGCAGCGCCGCCTGAACGGTATTCAGCGCGCCGCGCGCCACGCCCTGCAACTGGTGATCGAGATGTTCCCATGTCAGGGCATCCGGGCCGGGCCGCGCATCGCCATTGAACGAAAAGGCCGGCAGCGCATTGTTGACGACAGTCGTCACCGGCGCCCCGAAATGCGCCTGTGCCGCCGCGAACATGGCGCGGACCGAATCGGGGTCGCGCACATCTGCCTGCACCGCCAGCGTACGCTCTGGTGCATGCGCAGCCACAGCCTGCGCGGCCTCTGCGCTTTCAAGGTAATTCACGATCACCCGCGCACCCTGCGCCAGAAACGCGTGGGCGAGGCAGGCGCCCAAGCCCCGGCTGGCGCCGGTGATCAGGACAAGTTGACGGGAAAGCGGCAGGTCAGGTTCGGTCGCGGTCATGTTACGTCCCCTTTTTCGGGTCGGGGACGCATGTCTGCCGATCGGCTCATCATCAGACGGACATCCCTTCGCCGGTATTAACTGGATCAGGTTCGACGGGTTTGATCTCAGCCCCGGCAAATCGCCCAAGGCACCCCGTGTCGTTGTTCTGAATCCTTAGCGGATGATGCCGCTGAAGTCATCACCCGAAAACAACAAGGCCATCGTGGCAGCGCGTGTCGCGGGCCTTGTGAACCATTCGCGCCCGTTCGGTGACGCGCTTACCCCCTGCCCCGCATGCCGTCCGCGCGACGCCCTGCATCGCAGGCGTAGGCCCGCGTATGACCGGGACGGCCAGCCGACGAGCCATGCAAAAAACGCATAGCGGAATGGATTGGTAATTACGCCGCAGTGCAGCGATATAGAGCCTACCACGATCATACCCGCGTTGATCACGCGGCGAACAGAAAGACACGACGATGTACCGAATGCCAACTCAACCCGAACTCGACGCAATCACAAACGAGGCGCGCCGTCAGCGTGCCCTGCTGATCCGGAGCATTCTGCGCCGCCTCTTCACCCGCAAGCCCGCGGGTGTCGCGAGCCCGGCGCACTGAAGCAATCGTTATGCAACGAACCCGTGAAGGACGGCCGGTCGCGAAAGCAGCCGGCCGTTTTCTTGTGCATCATGCGGATGTCGCGATCGCCCACCTAATCCAAGGGAAAGACGCTGCCCATCCTCCTGAACAACACCTCCGGATCGCATCGTGCTGCCCGGAAAGCACGACCCGACCATCCCGGAACATGAGCACGCCCATGATGGGTAGCCCGGTCTAAGGCGGTGCCACCCACCTCGCGACATGGTGCACAGTCCGCACGGCATGTCGCGCATCACGCGGGGCTGTGGCAACGTGATCGCGCCACCGCGCGGGGCGGATCGCGTGACGGCGTTCCGATCCCGGCGTCTTGAGGTCTCAGGGCTGAAATGCCTGTATCCCGGCATGCATCTCGGATTAGGATACGACGCAGAGGAAAGGTCCGGCAGTGATGGCAGACAGACAAGAGCACTGGGACGCGATCTACACCACGCGCCAGGAAGAAGATCTGACGTGGTTCGAGGCGACACCGTCGATATCAGTCGATCTTGTCCAAGCCTCGGCGCGCCCCGGCGATGCCATCATCGACATCGGTGCCGGGGCCTCGCGGCTCGTGGACGCGCTGCTTGAGACGGGGCTTGGCCCTCTCGCCGTGCTGGACTTTTCCGCGGCCTCCCTTGCCAAGAGCCAGCAGCGCCTCGGCGCGCAGCGCGATGACGTGACATGGATCGAGGCGGATATCACGACGTGGCAGCCGTCGCGAGAATACGCGGTCTGGCATGACCGCGCGGTATTTCATTTCCTGACCCGCCCCGAAGACCGCGCCGCATACACGCGCGCCATGTCCGAAGCCCTCGTCCCCGGCGGCATCGCGATCATTGCCACATTTGCCGATGACGGACCCGAGATGTGCTCGGGGCTGCCGGTGGTCCGCTACGCGCCGGGCGAGCTGGCGCAAGAACTCGACCGGTTGTGTCCGGGCCGGTTCGAGATGATCGAGGGGACACGCCACACGCACATGACGCCCAAGGGACATCGACAGAGCTTCCAGTACAGCATGTTTCGGAAGACGGACGCGGGATGAGCGTTCTGCGCTCGATCCTTCGCGGCGTGCTCCGCCCGGTTTCCGCCGTGGGACTGCTTGTGGCCGTGATCTTTTTCGGCCTTTCGGTGACCCCGTCGATGGTGCCGCGGTCGCCCGAGTTGCAGGGCGCACTGGGCGGTCTCATCGCCGCGCTCGGTTATCTGATCTGGTGGCTTGCGGCGTGCCTGCTGGCCTGGCTCGGACTGTGGAGCGAGCGCAGGGTCTCGCGGCCCGGACGGATCGTGCTGATGCTTGTCTCGGCCGTCATCGCCGTCGTTTTTCTGTGGAAAGCCGCCGATTGGCAGAATTCGATCCAGCACGCGTGGGGCCTCGCCCCGCTCGAGGCCTCTGCCCCGCTGCGCGTGGCTGCCATTGCGGTGGCGGTGTTCGTCATCCTTCTGGTCGCGGGGCGGCTGTTCCGGGGACTTGCCAAGCGCCTGCAGGCGCGCAGCCTGCGGGTCCTGCCGCCCCGCATGGCGCAAGCGGCGGGGATGGGCCTTGCCGTATTGGTGTTTGCCGCCACGATCGACGGGGTCGCCGTGCGGGGCGTTCTGCGCACCATCGACACGGGTGCACGCCTGGCCGACGCGATCATTCCACCCGATCTTGCCCCGCCCGACACGACGCATGTCAGCGGGGGCCCCGGCTCGTTGCTGGACTGGGAGGATCTGGGCCGATGGGGCCGGAATTTCGTCGCGTCCGGCCCGACCGCCGCCAAGATCGCGGATTTCTGGAACGCGCCCGCGCGGCAACCGATCCGGATCTATACGGGGCTCAACGCCGCTGAGACGCCGGACGCGCGCGCGCAGCTTGCCTTCGACGAGTTGCTGCGCGCCGGCGGGTTCGACCGTCAGGTGCTGGTGATCGCGATGCCTACGGGTTCGGGCTGGCTCGACCCCGGCGGGATGGACACGCTCGATTACATCACCCGCGGAGACGTGGCGACCGTGGCGGTGCAGTATTCATATCTGCCCAGCCCGGTCTCGGTGGTCGTCGACCCGATGCGCGGCGTGGCCGAGGCGCAGGCGCTGTTCGACAAGGTCTATCGCCACTGGTCCGACATGCCCCAGGATACGCGACCGCGTCTCTATCTGCACGGGCTCAGCCTCGGGGCGTTCCTGTCGCAGCAAACGGTGCCGCTTCTCGATCTCTACGCCGATCCCATCCATGGCGCGCTCTGGACGGGATCACCCTACCTGAGCGAGTTCTGGCGCATGGTTCAGGCCCGCCGCCATCCCGACAGCCCGGCCTGGCGGCCCCGGTTCGGCAATGGCTCGTTGATCCGCACGCGCAACCAGCAGGGCGGGCTGGACCGGTTCGACGCCGCGTGGGGGCCGATGCGCTTTGTGTTTCTTCAATACGGCAGCGACCCGATCGTCTTTTTCGACTGGTCGCTGGCCTGGTCGCGACCCGACTGGCTCAGCGGGGAACGCGCGCCCGATCTTTCCCCCAAGATGCGCTGGATCCCCGTCGTCACGTTGTTCCAGGTCGGCCTGGACATGGCGGTGGCGTTGGGGACGCTGGGCTACGGGCATGACTATGTGGCCCGGCACTACATTCCCGCATGGGCCGAGACGCTCGCGCCCGAAGGCTGGACCACTCATGACGAGACCCGTTTGAAGGCGCACCTGATCGACCTTGTCCCGCGCTGAGCGTCAGGGGATCGCGGACAGCGTCAGGAACGCGCCGAAAATCACCAGGTGAATACCGCCCTGCAGCGATGTCGTGCGTCCTGTCGCCAGTGTCAGCGTCGCCATGAACAGGCTGAGCAGCAACAGCACGATATGCTCGGCGGCCAGCCCGAGGATCAGGTTCTGCCCCATGACGACGGAAATCATCGCCACGGTCGGGATGGTCAGACAGAGGCTGGCCAGCGCCGATCCAAGCGCAAGATTCATGCTGGTCTGCAAGCGGTTCTCTCGCGCCGCACGAAGCGACGCGACACCTTCGGGCATAAGCACGACCATCGCGATGGCGACGCCCACCAGTGCCTCGGGCAGACCGGCACGCGCGATGCCGACGGCCACCGGATCGGCCAGGGTCTCGGCCATCAGGACGACCGCGACCAGCGCCAAAGGCAGCAGGACGAGCGCCAGGCCAAACGCGCGCCGATCCACCACTGTATGACAGCGATCGGCGTCATCCGGCTCGGCATAGTCCTCGCGATGGCTGACCGTCTGGGAATACAGGAAAAACCCGTAAAGCGCGAGCGACACGACCGTCACGAAAATCAGTTGGGCGGGCGCATAGACCGGGCCGGGCACGGCCAGCGTGAAGTTCGGCAGCACCAGCGCCAGAATGGCCAGCGTGGCCAGAACACCAAGCGCCGCCGTGGCGCTTTGGGGCTGCATTTTCTGGCGGTGGTGGCGGATGCCCCCGATCAGCAGCGACACCCCGAGGATGCCGTTCAGAACGATCATGATGGCCGCAAAAACCGTGTCGCGCGCCACCGCGCTTTCGCCCGCGGGGGCCGACAGCAGCAGCGACACGATCAACGAGACCTCGATCAGCGTGACCGCAAGCGCCAGAAGGATGGAGCCGAAGGGCTGCCCGACCCGGTGCGCGACGGTTTCGGCATGATGCACCGCCGCGAACACCGCCGCGAACAGCACCGGAACCGACAGGATAACCAGCCACGGCGCCGCCCCCGCGTCGTGCTGCGAGATCGCAACCCCTGCAAGCGCCAGCGCGACAAGCGGGGCGAGAATGGTCCAGACCGGTGTGGACGTCTTGGTATTGTTCAATGTCATCTCCCGGATTCAGTCCGCTGACTGCAAGGTAAAGGGGACGCGGCCTTGGGTCGCTCCGATGCCGCCCGCCCGGAATGCCCCACATACCTGCGGTGGCTTGATCGACCGCAAGGGTGGTCCGGGCCCGTATGACCGATGCCTAGGCAAGCGGGAACGTCACGAACCAAACGGGAAAGCGGGGCGCTGCGAAGGCCATGGATCGTGCCATCTGCGAGATCATGACCCCTTCTCGTCAGAACCGCCACGTCACGCCGGCGACCGGGCCGCTCATGGCGCCGTCGAACACCGTGCCGCCATCGGAATAATCAAGAGACAGATGGCGCCATCCGGCAGACAGGTACAGGTTGTCCGATGCCCGGTAATTCGCAGTCACGGCCGCTTGCCATGTGACATCCGACCCGACACCGAACCCGCCGGCATCGAAATAGCCCAGAAGCGACCAGCGATCGGATAGCGGTGCGTTCACGCGCAGGCCAACCACAGGATCGACGAAACTGGACGACGGCGCGATGCGCAGCACCGGCGAGGTTACCTTACCCTTCAGCCGCCATGCCCGAAACCCGCCCAGCACATCGACCGTCGTCCCTGCCCCCGCATCGAAACGCCGTCCCGCGGCCAGTGTCAGCGACCGGATCGTCAGCTCGCCGGAGGCCGGAATGCCCAGGGGCAGAACGCCTGCGCGCGACGACGACGTGTAGGTGAAATCCCCGAACAGCACGAGATCCCCGCGCCGCGCGAGACCGGTGACGAACACGGCTGCATCAAGATCTTCGAGCACCTCGGAAAGCGACTTGTCGAAAGACAGTGTCGGCGCCGCCCTGAAGGGTTTGAAATCGCCTGTCACACTGGCCCCCCAACCATAAAGCGTGACCTGGCCGGACCAGTCCTGCGCGCGGGCGGTGGTCGCCATCCCTGTCATCAGGACGGTCATCACGACAATGACGGCGACGCCCCGAAGGCCCCCCGACACGCGCGACACCATCAGAGGTCCTCCTTGAAGACGCGTCCGCCCTTCATGACGAGGCGCAGGTTGGCGTCGGGATCTGACAGGAAATCGAGATCGGCCTCGGGATCGCCATCCCAGACAAGGATATCGGCCAGCGCCCCCTCGGCGATCGCGCCAAGCTGCCCCTGATAGGGCGCGCGGGTGCCGGACATTGCCAGCAGATCGCCCGCAGCCCCCGTGGCCATGCGAAGCGCCTCGAGCGGCGGCATGAAACGGGTCAGCTTGGCCAGTTGCCGTCCTTGGGTTGCCGCCCCCGTCGGATTGAACAGGACATCCGTGCCGAACGCCATGTTGACCCCCTCGGCGCGGCCCTGTTCGAAGGCGCGGACGGTGCCGTTGGCGACCTGCTGCTGCTTGGCCACGCTGCGCGGATCGGAATACGTGTTCGAATCCTCGTCCGCGAGGAACGGCTGGATACTCCACCAGACACCGGCGTCGGCCATGGCGCGGATGGTCGGCGCGTCGGCGAGCTGGCCATGTTCGATCGATCGCACGCCGGCCTCGATGCAGCGCAGGATGCCTTTCGGCGTATAGACGTGGGCGCAGACATAGGTGCCATAATCGGCGGCCGCCTGAACCGCCGCGCGCATCTCGTCCAGCGTGTATTGCGCTGTCTCCAGCGGGTCGTAGGGCGAGGCGACGCCGCCGCCCGCCATGATCTTGATCTGGCTGGCACCCTTCATCAGTTGTTCGCGGGTGCGGCGCAGGACCTGATCGCGGCCATCGGCGATCGCGGCCACGCCGGTACGTTCCGTGTGATCGGCCGGATCGCCGGGCATGCGGGGCAGCGTATGCAGCAGGCGAAAATCACCGTGACCCGAGGTTTGCGACAGCATGGCGCCGGACGGAAAGATGCGCGGGCCCGTCACGGCCCCCTGATCGATCGCCATCTTGAGGCCGAAGGCCGGGCCGCCCGTGTCGCGCACCGTGGTAAACCCGCGCATCAGGGTTGCCCCGGCCTCGCGCCCGGCCATCAGGTGCACCCAGCCGATATCCTGCGTCAGCGCGGCGATCTGGCTGACACCGACAAGCGTCGCGTGCCAGTGACAGTCGATCAGACCCGGCGTCACCGCCCGGCCGCCGCAATCGATGACATCGGCCTCGTCCGGGCCTTGCCCTGTGGTCGGCAGCGCGGTGATGCGCCCGCCCTCGATCAGGATGTCGCGACCCGTCTGCATCGCCAGCGTCGATCCGTCAAAAAAGCGCAGGTTGGTCAGCAGCGTCGGCCGGCCCGGCGTCTGGGCCTTGACCTCGTCCGGGGCAAGACCGAACCCCGCGAACAGCCCCACCACCGCGGCGCTGCCACCCAGAAATTGCCGGCGGGACAGATCGGCCTCAATCCGGGCCATCGCGGCCTGAGTATCCGGCGCACCGCACAGGCATGGATTGATGGCCGAAGCCCCGGTTTCAATGCTTTCACAGCAGGTCAAACACATTGCGAAAAAATCCTTTTCCAAATCCCGAGTGTCACACCGGTCCGCAGGGCCATGTCACATCGATAGCGTCCGCTTTTTTTCCGCGCAAATGAAATGCTTCCGGGTCGCGGGGAATGGGTGGGGAACGGGTCATGGCCGTTGATGGTTGTACGACACCCTCGGGACGTGCCGCAGCGATGCGTTTTGGTCCCCCGAAACAGTGCGGCCCTGCCTGCCTGCGAGGAAACTGACGGGCCCGCCCCACGATGCTGCACCGTCCGACCAAACCCCGCGCGCGATGCCGGATCTGTCATAGTTCTCAAGACCCTTCTGCGGGCCGTGTCACCGGCATGCGCGGCATTTCGACAACACGCCTGACTGGCGTAGGACCGTTCTCGGAACAGCAGGTGACAAACCTGCAGCCGCACGACAGCCATGCAGCGCGTGTGCGGCACCGGCGTGGCGGCACGCACTGGCGCTACCTCATGCGACATAAGGCCGCGCTACTTGTCTTGTCCGGCAAGACACCGCCCTCGACTGGCCATGACCCCGGCACCGAAGATCGCCCCGACCCGATATACGGGGCCAACGGGACCGGGCACACGACCCGCAACCCGCAGGTCAAGGACGACAACCCCGCGGGGGCTGCATTACGCGCCGCAACGGACGCGATACGCCCGTGTCGCTGCGGGACCGGCGTCCGGCGCCCTTCTAGACCATCCTTCGGGGTGGGTGCCTGCCGCCGCCCGAGGACGACAGTCGCGCGTATCTTCGGACGATCAACCATTCCCGAGACGCAGAGGCGAGATACCGTTTGATCTGCCTGTCCGGGCGCGGTGCCGTGCCGGCGGCGGCAGCGCCGGATGACACGCGCGGTCCCGTCCGCCCAAGGCTGCCCGTCGTCGCAGCGTCACCCCAGCCAGACGTCGAGAAACAGCATGATGACCAGCCCGATGGACAGGCCGAGCGTCGCCTTGTTCTGGTGCCCGTTGCGATGCGTTTCGGGGATGATCTCGTGACTGATGACATACAGCATCGCACCCGCGGCAAAGGCCAGCCCCCATGGCAAAAGCGGTTCGGACAAGGTGATGACGCCGGCGCCGATCAGCCCGCCCACGGGTTCGACCAGCCCTGTCAGGGCGGCGATACCCCAGGCGCGCCACTTGGCATACCCCTCGCCCAGAAGGGCCACGGCCACGGCCAGCCCCTCGGGCAGGTTCTGCAGGCCGATCCCGAGGGCCAGCGGCAGCCCCTCCTTCAGGCCATGCGCACCAAATCCGACCCCTACGGCAAGACCTTCGGGAAAGTTGTGGATCGTGATGGCGATGATGAACAGCCAGACCCGCCGGAGCGAGACCGCCGCGGGCCCCTCGCGCCCCATCTTGAAATGCTCGTGCGGCAGTTTCTCGTTCATCAGCGCGACGGCCCCCATGCCCAGCAGGATCGCCACGCACACGATGGCGGCCGGGGCCGCGCCGTTGTCAAAGCGTGGGGCGGCGGCATCCAGTGCCGGAATGATCAGCGAAAAGAAAGAGGCCGCCAGCATCACGCCCGCCGCAAAGCCAAGCGACAGATCTCTGGTTCCGCGCGACGGGATGCGCCCGAACAAGACGGGAATCGCCCCGACCGCTGTCATCAAACCAGCGATCAGGCTTCCCAGAAAGCCAAGCGCGATGGGGGAAAGTTCGGTCATGACACACTCCATGATGTCGTCGGCGTTGGATTACACTTTTCTGCGAATGACAGGCAATCGCCGACCGCATGATCTTGACCCGCGCGCCATGACGGCGCCGCACCGCATCCGGTTCGGCGCCCGCCGCCATTCGTCCGTATCCCCGCACGTGTCGAAATCCCATGCACTTCGGACGGCGCCCCTGCTATGCTCGCCCTTGCAGAGATCGCATCACGTGAACCGGGAGGCGGAAACGCGTTGACCGAGCTGTCGACGATTACCGGCGCGATCATCGCGCTTGCGATTGGCGTGATGTCGATCGTGGCGTCCTATCGCGCGTTGCTGACCTCGCGCACACCGCAAGGCGCGGTCGGGTGGATCCTTTTCATCATCCTGCTGCCGCTCATCGGCACGTTGTTCTACCTTGTCTTTGGCTATGCCGATTACAAGCGGTTTGCGCGTGCGCGCCGTCTTTCGGATGCCACATCGCTCGAGGATGCGACGGTCGACGCGCCGACGCCTGCGCGCCCGTCGCGGCTGGCAGCGTTTTCGCGGATCGCGCGATTGCCGGTCACCGAAGGCAACGACATGACGCTGTTGATCGACGGTCATGCGACCTTCGATGCCCTTCATGCCGCGATTCGCGGGGCAACCTCGCGGATCATGGTCCAGTTCTACACGATAGAGGACGACACGGTAGGGCAGGCCTTTCGGGACATTCTGATCGAACGCGCCACTGCCGGGGTCGAGGTGTTCCTGTTGCACGACGAGCTGCCGTTCTTCGGGCTGCCATCCGCATTCAAACGGTCATTGCGCGATGCGGGGGTGCGTATCTCGCGGACAAGGGGGCCAAAACGACTGCTTGGCCCGTTCCAGCTAAACTTTCGCAATCATCGCAAGTTGGTCGTGGTTGACGATACCGTGGCCTTCACCGGGGGAATAAACCTGTCGCGGGCGTATATCGGACAGTCCGCGCTCGGGGCGTGGCGCGACACGTTTGCGCGGTTTCGCGGACCCGTCGTGACACAACTGGCGCTGCATTTCATCTCGGACTGGCGGTGGGCCACGCAGGAGGATCTCGATCAGCCCGAGGTCGCGACCACGACACCGCCGGGTCCGTTGAATGCGGTGGCGCTCGCCCCGTCCCCGGCAGAAGAGATCGCGGGGGGCAACCTGTACTTCATCGCGCTCGCCCATGCGGCGCAAACGCGTCTCTGGATCGCGACACCGTATTTTGCCCCGGACCGGGATGTCCTGACGGCCTTGCGATTTGCCGCCCTGCGCGGCGTCGATCTCAAGGTGCTGGTGCCGTGCCACGTGGATCATTATCTGCCCTATTTCGCCGGCATGGCCTATTTCGACGATCTGCGTTCGGTGGGCGGTGAGATCTGGACGTACCAGCCCGCCTTCGCCCATCAGAAGGTCGCGCTTGTGGATGACGATCTGGCCTCGGTCGGGTCGATCAACCTGGACATCCGGTCGGGGTTGCTGAACTTCGAAATCACCGTGGTGATGGAAGGCACCAGCGCCGCCGCCGATGTCGAGGACATGCTGCGCACGGATCTGGACCTTGCCATCCGGGTTGATGTCGACCTTGAGGACCGACCGCTGATGACCCGGATGGCCGCGCGGGTGGCGCGTCTCATGGCACCGGTCCTGTGATGCGGATCGTGAGTTACAATATCCGCAAGGCGGTCGGGCTGGACTGGCGGCGCGACCCGTTTCGGATCATCCGCGTTCTGGCCAACCTCGACGCCGATGTGGTCGCGCTGCAAGAGGCCGACAGGCGCCTTGGGGTGCGACCGGCGGTTTTGCCGGGGGACTTGCTTTACACCCATACCGGCTTGCGGATCCTGACCATGACCGACGGACCGAGTTCCGGGTGGCACGGCAACGCGCTGTTGGTGCGCGATGGCTGGGACGTTCTGGACACCGCGCGCCTGACCCTTCCGGGGATCGAGCCGCGCGGCGCCGTTATCGCCGATCTGACGGGACCTGAAGGCGACCTTACGGTGGTTGGCACACATCTGGGGCTGCGTCGCGGGTGCCGCCAGTTGCAGCTTGCCCATCTGCGCGAGGCGATCGCCGGTCGCGCCCCGCGGACGATCATCGCAGGCGACATGAATGAATGGTCGCCGCGTGTCGGCTTCGACCTGATCCATGACCTGTTCAGCATGATCACACCCGGCCCTAGCTTTCATGCCAGCCGGTTGATGGCCCCGCTGGACCGCTTCGCCGTCGGCGCGGGCGTGGAGTGCCGCGGATCGGGCGTCGTCCTTCGGGGCGAGGCGCGGCGCGCATCGGACCACCTGCCCGTCTGGATGGATGCGGAACTGGTCGGATCGCCTTGACGCCGCCTCGAACCGGGTGCGCTTTTTGCTGCGCCCGTCTTGATCCAGCGCAAGGGGTAACCGATCTCAATCTGGTACGGATCACAAGGTCCGGATCTACGACATACGGTGGGAGCGTTTGGTATCATGTTTGTCTTCGCGGTCAAGAAATCCTGTGACCTTTCAATGGGGCCTGACACATGAGCACGGACCCGTACGACGTTCTGGGCGTCAAGAAGACCGCCACCCAGGACGAGATCAAGGCTGCCTACCGCAAGCTTGCCAAGAAGCTGCATCCGGACCTGCATCCGGGCGATGCCGCCAAGGTGGCGGAGTTTCAGGCGGTCGCGGCCGCCAACGACCTGTTGGGCGATCCCGAAAAGCGCCGGCGCTTCGATGCCGGAGAGATCGACGCCAGCGGGCACGAACGCCCCGAGCGCCAGTATTATCACCAATATGCCGGGCAGGACGCGGGGCGACGCTATGACCCCGGCGCCGGCAGCGGCGGTTTCGGGGAC
Organism: Roseovarius tibetensis; assembly: GCF_050896375.1. NCBI lineage: Bacteria > Pseudomonadati > Pseudomonadota > Alphaproteobacteria > Rhodobacterales > Roseobacteraceae > Roseovarius > Roseovarius tibetensis. The sequence continues at coordinate 53,822 of NZ_JBPBBB010000016.1, read as the reverse complement.
GAATCGGACCTGTTCTCGGACCTGTTCGGTCGTCACTGGCAGCGCGGCGGCGGGCACTACCGGCAAGAGTTCCATGCCCCCGGACCCGATCTTCGGTATCATCTGGATGTGGATTTTCTAGACGCGGCGCGGGGCAGCAAACGCAGCGTGACGATGCCCGACGGCAAGACGATCGAGATTACCGTCCCACCCGGCCTGAAGGACGGTCAGACCCTTCGCCTGCGCGGCAAGGGCGGGCCGGGCGTCGGACAGGGACCCGCCGGCGACGCCTTCGTGACGATTGGTGTACGGCCGCACACCGTGTTCATGCGGGACGGCGACACCATAGAGGTCGAGCTGCCCATCACCTTCGACGAAGCGGTGCTTGGCGCGAAGGTGGACGTGCCGACGATCTCTGGCCCGGTCTCCATGACGATTCCAAGGGGCGTGTCCTCGGGGCACCGTCTGCGACTCAAGGGCAAGGGGATCAAGCCGAGAAACGGGCCTGCCGGAGATCAGATCGTCCGGCTCAGGATCGTGCTGCCGGACAAGATCGATGGGCAGATGGAGGATCTCGCACGGCAGTGGCGGGATCAGGCCCGATTTGATCCGCGAAAAGACCTGCGGAGGAAGACATGAGACTCGATGAACAGTCGGTTGTCGCGCGGATCGAGCGCGTGAACCTGCAAGAGCTTCGCCTCTGGGTGCAGCAAGGCTGGGTGCGTCCGGCCGACAGCCCGGACGGTCCGATCTTCGACGAACTGGACGTCGCCCGTATCCGGCTTTTATGCGATCTGCGCAAGGAGATGTCGCTGCCAAACGATGCGCTGCCGGTCGTCCTCAACCTGATAGACCGGCTGCACCAGACACGTCGTGAACTTGGCGCACTCGCACGTGCGCTTGACGAGCAGCCCGAAGATGTGCGGCACGCCATCATTTCCAGTGTCTCGACCATCCGCGCCAACGCGACCGGCGCGGATCGGGACGGCAGGGAATGATCCGGGCCTGACCGGGCGCATGTCGGGCCCGCCTGCCCGGCGCACAACGTCTGAAAGCCGCGGCCGCAGTTGCTAGAACAATAGCGCCGGCAGCCAGGTTGCCAGGACCGGCAGTGCCCAGACCAGCAAGATCCCGATCGCCTGCACGCCGATGAACGGCACGACGCCGCGATAGATCTGTTGGGTCTCGATTTCCTTGGGCGCGGCGGCGCGCAGATAGAACAGCGAGAACCCGAATGGCGGTGTCAGGAAACTGGTTTGCAGGTTGATGGCCAGCAGCACGCCCAGCCAGATCGGGTCATGTCCCATCAGGATAAGCGACGGCGCCACGAGCGGAAGCACGATCACCGATATCTCGACGAAGTCGAGGAAGAACCCGAGGATGAACACGAAGACCATCACGAACAGCAACGCGCCACCTGGACCACCGGGCAGGTTGTCCAGCAGATGCGCCACGCGCTCTTCGCCGCCAAGTCCGACAAACACCAGTGAAAAGAATCCGGCCGCAAGGATCGTCGCGAAAATCATCGCGGTCATGGTCAGCGTGGAATTCAGCGCATCGTGAATGATCCTTTCCCGGATCGCGGCGCGCAGCGCAAGGCCGACAGCCGCAAGCCCCACGATCGCCAGCCCCGCATACAGACCGCCAAGCGCCCAGTCCGCGACACCGGTGTCGCTGCGTTGCAGCCGCACCGGAAAGGCCCCGGCCAACAGGCCCAGCACGATCAGGGCCGCCGCCCCGAGCACGATCAGCCGCGGATTGATGCCGATCTTGCGCCCGGCCATCAGCAGCGCGCCGATGGCCCCGACCGAGGCCGCCTCGGTGGGTGTGGCGATGCCGAAAAGAATTGCACCCAGCACCGCGAAGATCAGCAGAACGGGCGGCAGGATCGCCGCCAGAACCTCGCGCAGGTCGGGTTTTCCAAGCCCGGTCTCGGCGGGTGGCATGTCCGCGGGGCGCAGCGCACCCCGGATCAGGATATACGCAAGATACAGCGTCACCAACAACAGTCCCGGCAGGATCGCCGCCGCAAAGAACTGGCCGACGGAAAGCGTCTCGACCGAAAACTTCCCCTGTTCGTATTGCGCCTGCTGGTAGGCGTTCGACATCACGTCCGCAAGGATGATCAGCAGCGTCGAGGGGGGGATGATCTGCCCCAGCGTACCGGCCGTGCACACGATGCCCGAGGCCACCGCCGGGTTGTAGCCTGCGCGCAGCATCGTGGGCAGCGCGATCATGCCCATGGCGACGACGGTCGCCCCGACGATACCCGTGGAGGCCGCCAGCAGCGCGCCCACCAGAACCACCGAAATGCCAAGCCCGCCGCGCAGCCCCCCAAAGCTGCGCCCCATCGTGTCGAGCAGATCCTCGGCGATCTTGCTCTTTTCCAGGATGGCGCCCATGAGGACGAAGACCGGGATGGCGATCAGAACCGTGTTGCCGATCAGCCCGAACACCCGCTGCCCGAGCGCCCCGAGAAGCGTCACGTTCATCTCGCCCAGCATCCAGCCCAGATAGGCGAAGGCCACGGCGACACCGGCAATGCTGAACGACACCGGAAAGCCGGACAGGATCGCCATCATCAATGCCGCGAACATGATCAGGTCGAGATAATCGGTCATTCATCGACCTCTGAAACGACAAGGCGGATCACAAGCGACACCGATTGCAGCAGGATCAGCACGCAAAAGGCCGGGATCAGGGATTTCAGCAGGAACACCGCCTCGATCCCGCCAACCGAGATCGGGCCTTCGAGGATCTTCCACGAATTCCGCACCGAGGGCCACGACCAGTAGAGCAGCGCGCTCATCGACGGCATCAACAGGAACAGATGACCGAAGATGTCGATGCGCCGCCGGATGGCCCGGCTTGCCTTGGCGTAAAAGACATCGACGCGGACATGGTCATCCACCAGAAGCGTGAACCCCGCGCTCAGCATGAACAGCGTCGCATGCATGTAAAGGACGCTTTCCTGCGCCGCGATCGAGTTGACGCCAAAGACGTATCGCCCGATCACGATGCAGAATTGCACCAGCACCATCAGCAGCGCCAGCCAGCGCACGCCGCTGGCCACCGCGCGGTTCATCCGGTCGATCGAAGTCGCCAGTCCCAGCATCCCCGGTCCCTCATCGAACGTGGTGCGCGGCCTGCCCCGCGCACCACTCGCGGCTCAGTACCCGAAGACGTCCGCGCGGGCGTTCATCTGGCCGTTATCGGCATAGGTCATGTAGCCGCCGACAAGGTCGCGGTAGGCGATGAAGCTTTCAGTAATGCGGCGTACCAGCTCGTCATCGTCGGCAAGATATTCCTGCATGACCTCTTTTGCCGCGTCACCCATGGCCGCGATCACGTCGTCGGGCAGCTTGTGCACCTGCACGTCATGCTCGTCGACCAGCGTTTTCAGCGATTGCGCGTGCTTGGTCGTGTACTCGGTCCAGACCGGATTATAAAGACCATGGCAGGCTTGGGTGACCACCTCCTTGAGGTCGTCCGGCAGCGCCGCGTAGGCATCCGCATTGACCCCGCATTCCTCGGCCGAGGACGGCTCGCCGACGCCGGGCCAGTAGTAATGCGGCGCAACCTGATAATAGCCAAGCGCCGAGTCGGTCCACGGGCCGATGAACTCGCCTGCGTCCAACGCGCCGGTCTGCAATGCCTGGAACATCGCCGGACCACTCATCGCCTGTGCGGCCATGCCCAGCTTTGTCGCCATCTGCGAGGCGATGCCGGTGGTCCGGAATTTCAGGCCCTTGAGATCCTCGACCGAGGTGATCTCGTTGCGGAACCAGCCGGCCCATTGTGGGCCCGAGTTGCCGCACAGGAAGGGCTTGATGCCAAAGCGGCCATACATCTCGTCATAAAGCGCCTGACCCCCGCCATGGGTCATCCAGCCGAATTGCTCGTCGGCGCGCAGACCGAAGGGCTGCGAGCCGAACAGCAGGATACCCTTGGATTTCGACCCCCAATAGGCCGGCACCGCATGGTAAAGTTCGGCCGTGCCTTCGGAAACCGCATCGAAGACCCCGTTGCTGGGCACGATCTCGCCCGCGGCGTACAGCGTGACGGTGATGCGCCCGCCCGACAGGGTGGTGATGCGGTCCGCCAGCGTCTGTGCCGCGACGCCCGGCCCGGGCAGGTTCTTGGGCCAGGCCGAGACCAGCGACCACTCGCGCCGCTCTTGGGCGAGGGCGGGGGCGGCAAGGGCGGTGGCGGCGGTGCCGATGGCACCGGTCGTCAGAAAATCGCGTCTTTGCATCGGTCGTCTCCTTGTTGAATGGTCAGGGTTATGGGGTGTGGTATCGACCGTCTTGCGCGGCCTTTGTCGACGGGGTCTCAGCCCAGGATGCGCGGCAGCCGCAGGCCATGTTCGCGCGCGCAGGCGATCGCATCCTCGTAACCGGCATCGGCATGGCGCCACACGCCGCTGGCGGGATCGTTCCACAGCACACGCTCGATCCGGCGCGCGGCCTCGGGCGTGCCATCGGCGCAGATCACCACGCCGGCATGCTGCGAGAACCCCATCCCGACGCCGCCGCCGTGATGGATGCTGACCCATGTCGCGCCGCTTGCGGTGTTCACCAGCGCGTTGAGAAGCGGCCAGTCGCTGACCGCGTCAGAGCCGTCGCGCATCGCCTCCGTCTCGCGGTTGGGCGAGGCGACCGAACCGCTGTCGAGGTGATCGCGGCCGATCACCACCGGCGCGCTTAGTTCGCCGCTGGCCACCATCTCGTTGAAGGCAAGGCCGGCGCGGTGACGATCCCCCAGCCCCAGCCAGCAGATCCGCGCGGGCAGCCCCTGGAACGAGATCCGGTCGCGTGCCATGTCCAGCCAATTGTGCAGATGCGCGTCGTCGGGGAACAGTTCCTTGAGCTTGGCGTCGGTGCGGTAGATATCCTCGGGGTCTCCCGACAGCGCGCACCAGCGAAACGGCCCCACACCCCGACAGAACAGCGGCCGGATATAGGCCGGAACGAAGCCGGGGAACGCAAAGGCATTCTCCAGCCCCTCTTCCTTGGCGACCTGCCGGATGTTGTTGCCGTAATCCAGTGTCGGCACGCCGGCATTCCAGAAATCCACCATCGCCGCGACATGCACCTTCATGCTGGCGCGGGCTGCCTTTTCCACGGTCTTGGGATCGGTCTCGCGGCGGTCACGCCACTCGGCCATGCCCCAGCCCTGCGGCAGGTAGCCGTTGGTCGGGTCATGCGCGCTGGTCTGGTCGGTCACCATGTCGGGGCGCACGCCGCGGCGGAAAAGTTCGGGAAAGACATCGGCGGCATTGCCCAGCAGGGCCACCGATTTTGCCTCGCCCGCCGCCGTCCAGCGCTCGATCATCGCCAGCGCCTCGTCGAGACTGTCGGTCTTCTCGTCCACGTACCGCGTGCGCAGGCGGAAATCGATGCTGTCGGGATTGCACTCCACCGCCAGACAACAGGCGCCCGCCATCACCGCCGCCAGCGGCTGTGCGCCGCCCATGCCGCCAAGACCGCCGGTCAGGATCCAGCGGCCGGTCAGGTCGCCATCGTAATGTTGCCGGCCCGCCTCGGCAAAGGTCTCGTAGGTGCCCTGCACGATGCCCTGGCTGCCGATATAGATCCACGACCCGGCGGTCATCTGGCCATACATGGCCAGTCCCTTTTTATCCAGCTCGTTGAAATGATCCCACGTCGCCCAATGCGGCACGAGGTTGGAATTGGCGATCAGCACGCGCGGCGCATCCGCGTGCGTCTTCACGATGGCGATGGGTTTTCCCGATTGCACGACCAGCGTCTCATCGGCCTCCAGATCCTTGATGCTGGCGACGATGCTGTCGAAATCCGCCCATGTCCGCGCCGCGCGACCGATGCCGCCATAGACCACCAATTCATGCGGGTTCTCGGCCACGTCCGGGTGCAGATTGTTCATCAGCATCCGCAGCGGCGCCTCGGTCTGCCAGCTTTTCGCGGTCAGGTCCGGGCCGGTCGGCGGGTAGATGTCGCGGGTGTTCTTGCGCGGGTCGCTCATTCGGGTCTCCAGTCGCTGAGGGTCTCGAGGATGTCTTGCAGATGCGTGCGAAGCTTCTCGGCGCGCGCCGGGTCGTAGTCCCATGGCGGCGCCTCGGTCATGTAGGTGGACTGCGCCAGTTCCATCTGGATCGCATGTACGCCCGCATCGGGGCGGCCGTATTGCCGCGTCGTCCAGCCGCCCTTGAACCGCCCGTTGAGAACCGTGGTGTATCCGGGCGCAGCCTCGCAGAGGCGCAGGGTGGCCGCCTCGATCCCCGGCGCGCAGGTGGCGCCGCGATTGGTGCCGATGTTGAAATCCGGCAGCGTCCCGTCAAAAAGAAACGGAATGCGCGACCGGATCGAATGGCAATCGTACAGCACCGCGAAACCGTGCCGTGCGCGGACCCGCTCCAGTTCCGCCGAAAGCGCGGCGTGGTAGGGCGCGTGATACGCGGCGCGGCGCACTTCGATCTCATCCTCGTCCGGCTCGGCCCCCGGCAGATAGATCGCCCGGCCGTCGAAGTCGGTCAGCGGGCACAACCCGGTGGTGTTCTGCCCAGGGTAAAGGCTTGTCCCCGACGGATCGCGGTTGACGTCGATCACATAGCGATGCACGGGCATGCGCACGGTCGTCACGTCCGCGACCAGCCCGGCGTAAAGCCGGTCGATGTGCCAGTCGGTATCGGCAAGGCCGCGCCCGGTCTCGTTGAGGCGGGAAAGGTACTCTGGCGGAACATCCGTGCCGGCATGTGGCAGGCCCAGCACCAGCGGGCCGTCGCCCTGGCTGACATCGATCAGGCTCATACCGACACCTCGACCCCGGCGGCGTCGGCAAGGCTGCCACTGGTGATGCATCCCGCCGCGGCGTCAAGATCGGGGGCGAGGTAGCGATCCTGCACCAGCCGCGGCACCACCCCGCGCAGATGCGCCAATGCTGCCTGCAAGGGCGCCGAGGTACTCAGCGGCGCGCGCTCTTCTATCCCTTGCGCGGCGCAGATCGCCTCGATCCCGAGGATCACCGACAGGTTCGCGGTCATCCGCCCCAGCCGGCGCGCCCCGTGCGCGGCCATGCTGACGTGATCTTCCTGGTTGGCCGAGGTCGGCGTGCTGTCAGTCGAGCAGGGATTGGCCAGGTGCTTGTTCTCACTCATCAGCGCGGCGGTGGTGACTTCGGCGATCATCAGGCCGGAATTCAGCCCCGGCTCTGGCGTCAGGAAGGGGGGCAGATCGTGCGACAGCGTGGGATCGACCATCAGCGCCACGCGCCGCTGCGCGATCGCGCCGATCTCGGCCAAGGCCAGTGCGATCTGGTCGGCGGCAAAGGCCACTGGCTCGGCGTGGAAATTGCCGCCCGACAGGATCTCGCCGGTCTCGGCAATCACAAGCGGGTTGTCGGTGACGGCGTTCGCCTCGACTTCTAGCGTGCGACCGGCCCCGCGCAGAAGGTCGATCGCGGCGCCGGTCACCTGCGGCTGGCAGCGGATGCAATACGGGTCCTGCACGCGGGAATCGCCCTCGCGGTGGCTTTCACGGATCTGGCTGCCCTCAAGCAATCCGGCCATCGCCGCAGCCACGTCGATCTGGCCGCGATGGCCGCGCAGGGCGTGCATCGCCGGGTGCAGCGGCGCGGTCGAGCCCATGATCGCGTCGGTGGACATTGCCGCGGTCACGACAGCCGCCTGCGCCGCGCGCTGCGCATCGAACAGCGCCACCAGCGCGCAGGCGGTCGAGAACTGCGTGCCGTTGATCAGCGCAAGCCCTTCCTTGGGGCCCAGCACCACCGGCCGCAGACCGGCCTTCGCCAAGGCCTGCCCGCCCGGCATCCGCCGGCCCCGATACATGGCCTCGCCCTCGCCGATCATCACCGCGGCCATGTGCGCCAGCGGCGCCAGATCACCGGACGCGCCCACCGATCCCTGTACCGGGATAACCGGCAGCACGCCTGCGGCCAGCATCGCCTCGATCTGCGCGCAGATGTCCCAACGGACCCCGGACGCGCCGCGCCCCAGCGACAGCAGCTTCAGCGCCAGCATCAACCGCACCGTCGCCGGCTCCAGCGGCTCGCCGACGCCGCAGCAATGCGACAGGATCAGGTTGCGCTGCAGCGTCTCGGTGTCCTCGGGCGCGATCCGCACCGAGGCGAGCTTGCCAAAGCCGGTGTTCACACCGTAGACCGGCATGTCGCCTTGCGCGGCCTTGGCGACGATGGCCGCCGAGGCGTCGATCCCGGCGCGCGCTGATGGCGCCAGTGTCACCGGCCCGTCGCCGCGCCAGATCGCCTCCAGCATGTCCAGCGTGGTGGTGCCGGGGGTCAGACCATGGGTCATGTTTCACCTGCGAAGATGCGGGCATGGAGCGGGGTGATACCGATGCCGTAGGACAGTTCCGCCGGCTCGATGACATCCCAGATCGCAAGATCGGCGCGCATGCCGGGCGCGATGGCGCCGCAATCGCTCAGGCCAAGGGCCTTGGCCGCGTTGCGCGTGGTCCCGGCCAACGCCTCGGCCGGGGTCATGCGAAACAGCGTACAGGCCATGTTCATCGCCAGCAGCACCGATCCCAGCGGCGACGATCCGGGGTTCCAGTCGGTGCCCACGGCCATTGGCACGCCGCGGTCGCGGAAGGCCTGCACCGGGGGGACTTGCGTCTCGTGGATGGTGTAGAACGCGCCCGGCAACAACACGGCCACGCTGCCCGCTGCGGCAAGGGCTGCGGCATCCGCATCGGTGGCGTATTCGACATGATCGGCGGACAGGGCACCGTATCTTGCCGCCAGCGCAGTGCCGCCACGATGGCTGAGCTGTTCGGCATGCATTTTGACCGGCAGCCCGAGGGCCTTGGCGGCATCGAAGACACGGGCGATCTGGGGGGTGTCGAACGCGATCCCCTCGCAGAACCCGTCCACCGCATCGACCAGCCCCTCGGCATGCGCGGCCTTCAGCGCAGGGATGCAGACCTCGTCGATATAGGCGTCGGCATCGGCCCCGGACGGCACCGCATGCGCGCCCAGGAAGGTGGTGATCACGCGGACGGGGCGGTGCCGGGCCAGGGCGCGGGCCACGCGCAGCATCTTGAGCTCTGTCTCGACGTCCAGCCCGTAGCCCGATTTCACCTCGATCGTGCCGACCCCCTGCGCGATCAGCGCATCGACACGGCCAAGCGCGCTTTCCAGCAACTCGGTCTCGGTCGCGGCGCGCGTCGCGGTGACGGTCGATACGATCCCGCCCCCGGCGCGCGCGATCTCCTCATAGCTGGCCCCGGTCAGGCGCATTTCGAACTCGCGTGCGCGGGTGCCGCCATGCACGACATGCGTGTGACAATCGACAAGCGCCGGCGTGACGAGGCGACCATCATACACCGTATGTTCAAGTCCGGCATACGCCGGTGGCAGGTTTGCCGCCGGGCCAACCCAGTCGATCCGTGGCCCCGTGATGACGATGGCCCCGTCCCGCACGAGACCGTACGCATCACCGGCATCGGGTGCCATGCTGGCAAGGGTCACGCCCCTGATGACATGAGAGGCAGTCATTCGGAGTCCTTGTTTCAAATCCCGCTTCAGATTAATATGTTTGTACATATTAATGTCAACGGAGTTTTTGCCGTGCAGATCATCCACGCGAAACAGGGCCTTACGCCCGAGGGCTGGACAAGCGATCTGGCTGTCGCGATCGACGATAGTGGTCGAATCGCCTCGGTCGGGCCTCAGGCGGGCCCGCCGACCGAGGCCGTGGACCTGCTCTTGCCCGCACCGCTCAACCTGCACAGCCACGCGTTTCAGCGCGCCATGGCCGGGCTGACAGAGGCGCGCGGTCCGGACCCGCGCGACAGTTTCTGGACGTGGCGAAAGTTGATGTACAAATTCCTCAACCAGTTGTCGCCGGACGATGTCGAGGCGATCGCGGCGCTGGTTTTCATGGAGATGCTCGAGGCCGGCTATGGCGCGGTCGCGGAATTTCATTACCTGCATCACGATGTCGGCGGGGTCCCCTATGACAGCCTGTCGGAAATGTCGCAGCGGATCGTGGCCGCCGCCACCGGGGCGGGGATCGGGTTGACGCTCTTGCCGGTCCAGTATCAGCATGGCGGCTGCGACCGGCGCCCGCTGGCCGGCGGGCAGCGACGCTTTGGCAACGATCCCGACCGGTTCCTTGCCCTGCACGCGGACGCATCAGCGGCGGTGCGCGCGGCCGCGCCGGACTTTGACATCGGCATCGCCCCGCATTCGCTGCGCGCCGTCGATCCCGCCGGGCTTGATACCCTTCTCGGGCAGGCAACCACGGGTCCGGTGCACATGCATCTCGCCGAGCAGGTTGCCGAGGTGGACGAAGTGCGCGCGCATCTGGATGCGCGCCCGGCCGAATGGCTGCTGGCCAATCACGCGGTCGATGACCGGTGGTGCCTGATCCATTGCACCCAGATGACCGAGGCCGAGACCGATGCGCTCGCCGCATCCGGTGCGGTCGCAGGTCTGTGCCCGCTGACCGAAGCAAACCTCGGCGACGGGATCTTCAATGGCGCGCGATATCTGGAACAAGGCGGTGTCATCGGGTTCGGCTCGGATTCGAACGTCCAGATCTCGCTCTTCGAGGAGCTCAAGGCGCTGGAATATTCCCAACGCCTGCGCGATCTGTCACGCGCAGCGCTTGCGACGCAGGACCGTTCGACCGGGCGGGTTCTGTTTGACGCCGCCTCCCGCGGCGGTGCACAGGCGGGCGGGCGCGACAGCGGTCGGATCGAGGCGGGCGCGTGGGCCGACATGGTGGCGTTTGACGGCGACACCCCGCAGCTTTGCAATCGCCGGGGCGACGCGGTGCTCGACAGCCTGATTTTCGCGGGCGGCGGCCCGGCCAGCCTCCGCGATGTCTGGAGCGCCGGGCGTCATGTCGTCCGGCAGGGTCGCCATATCCGGCGCGACGCGATCATCGCGGATTTCATGCGCCGGATGAGCCGGCTGGAGACCGACATTTGAACGAGCCCGCGCGCCTTTCTTGGACCGATGTGCGTGACGAAATCCGCGCCCGCATCCTGAACCGGACATACATGCCCGGTGACAGGCTGCCGCGCGACGAAGACATTGCCCGCGACCTTGGCTGCGCCCGCGCCACCGTGCACCGCGCGATGCAGGACCTGTCGCAGATCGGGCTGGTCGAACGCAAGCGCAAGGGGGGCACCCATGTCCTGAGCGATCCGGTCACGCGCGCCACGTTCGACATCCCGATCACCCGGCGCGAGATCGAACAGCGCGGCAGCGCATACGATCACCGATTGATCAGCCGCGCGATCGAGACGGCCCCGCCGTCGGTCATGGCGCGGTTCGAACTGGACCAGCCCGTAGACATGTTGCGTGTCAGGGCGTTGCATCTGGCGGATGGGCGTCCGTATATCCTCGAAGACCGCTGGATCGACCCCCGGTCCACGCCCGATATCCTGAACGTCGACCTGACCCGCGACAGCGCCAATGAATGGCTGGTGCGCAACAAGCCCTACAGCCGCGTCGATGTCCGGTTCTCGGCCATGAACGCCGGAGAGGAAACCGCGCGGCTGCTTGCCACGACCATCGGCAGCGCATTGTTCGTCATCGAACGCACGACATGGATCGGCCGGGCCCCGATCACGACCGTGCAAGCCGTGGCCGCACCCGGATATCAGCTTCGGGCGCAGAGTTGATCAGGTGCCGGGCGGCCCGGCCTGTCGTGCCATCCGGCAGTTTGCGACCGCCGCACCATCGATGCACACCCGACGCGCCAGCCGCGGCCATGCTTGCGGATGCTGTCACACGGGCAGGCATGCGGGCGGTCCGCCCCCCCGGATGTCAGATCACGGTTTCAAAAAGCGCGCGCAGGTTCTCCTTGGTCAGCGGCACCGGGTTCCCGCCGCAAGACGGATCCTCCAGCGCCATGCTCACAAGCGCGTCCATGCGATCGCCCGAGACGCCCATGTCGCCCAGTTTGCGGGGGATGCCGAACCGGTCGTTGAACTGCTGCACGAAGTCCCGGAACCCGTCATAGCCCCCCTCTATTCCAAGGTACGGCGTGGCCCGGTCAAACCGGGACCGGATCTCGGGCGCGTTCAGATCCAGCACCGCCGGCATGCAGACCGCGTTCGTCGTGCCGTGATGCGTCCCGAACACCGCACCAACCGGATGGCTCATCGCGTGGATCGCGCCCAGACCCTTCTGGAACGCCGTCGCTCCCATGGCGGCGGCAGCCATCATGTTCGCGCGCGCCTCTATATCGTCGGGCGTGTCGAAGGCGCGCGGCAGGTTCTCGATCACCAGCCGCATGCCCTCCAGCGCGATGCCCTGGCTCATCGGATGGTAATGCGGGCTCGAAAATGCCTCGACACAATGGGCGAACGCATCAAGACCGGTGCCCGCGGTAATCGCTTTGGGCATGCCCACGGTCAGTTCGGGATCGGCAATGACCACCTGTGGCAGAACCTTGGGGTGGAAGATGATCTTCTTCACATGGGTCTCGGAATTGGTGATGACACTGGCGCGGCCCACCTCTGACCCGGTGCCCGCCGTGGTGGGTATGGCGACGATCGGCGCGATGGCGTCCGCGTCGGCGCGTGTCCACCAATCGCCGATATCCTCAAAATCCCAGACCGGACGGGTCTGGCCCGCCATGAAGGCGACCATCTTGCCCAGATCGAGGCCCGACCCGCCGCCAAAGGCGATGACGCCGTCATGTCCGCCGGCCCTGAAGGCCCTCACGCCTTCGGCAAGATTGCGTTCGTTGGGGTTGGGATCGACCTCGGCGAACATGGCGCGGCCCAGTCCCGCAGCGTCGAGCAGGTCCAGCACGCGGGCCGTCACGTCTAGCCCGGCCAGCCCCTTGTCGGTGACCAGTAGGGGGCGCGCGATGCCGGCGTCGCGGCATGCCTCGGACACCTCTGCAATGCGCCCCGCCCCGAAACGGATCGCGGTAGGATAGGACCAGGTGCCGGAAAGTTTCATGTCGTGCCTTTCTTCAGATGGTAGGATTTGGGATGCGTCAGCGCGTGGTAGCCCAGTTCGGACAGGCCCGCGCCGCGGCCGGTATCCTTGCAGCCGGTCCAGCACAGCGCCGGGTCCAGGTAATCGGCCCGGTTCATGAACACCGTGCCGGTCTCGATCCGGTCGCCCACGCGCGCGGCGCGGTCCGGGTCGGAGGTCCAGAGGCTGGCGGTCAGGCCGAAGCGGCTGTCGTTCATCAGCCGCACGGCCTCGTGATCGTCGCTGACCGGCATGATGCCGACAACCGGCCCGAAACTTTCCTCGCGCATCACGGCCATGTCGTGGGTAACACCCGTCAGAACCTGCGGTGTCAGATAGGCGCCGCCGTCATCCGCCGGGTCCGTGGGCAGGTGCGCCACGGCCCCCGCCGCCACCGCCGCGTCGATCTGGTCGCGCACGGTCCGGGCGAACCGCACATGCGCCATCGGACCCAGCGACGTGTCGGGGTCGAGCGGGTTGCCCAGCTTCAGTGTCTTCGCCCAGGTGACGGCCTTTTCGACAAACGCGTCGAACAGGCTTTCATGCACGTAGATCCGCTCGATCCCGCAACAGCACTGGCCCGCGTTGAACATGGCCCCGTCCATCAGCCCGTTCACCGCGGCGTCCAGATCGGCGTCGTCCATGACATAGCCGGGGTCCTTGCCGCCAAGTTCCGTCGCGACCGGCACGAACGTGCCCGCCGCCGCGCGTTCCATCGCCTGTCCACCGCCGACCGAACCGGTGAAATTGACGAAATCAAAGGCCCGGTCCGAGATCAGCGCGTCGGTCGTGTCGTGATCCAGAAACACGTTCTGGAAAACATCCTCGGGAATGCCGGCCGAATGAAAGGCGCGCGCCATGCGCTCGCCCACCAGCAGCGTTTGCGTCGCATGTTTGAGTATCACCGCGTTGCCCGCGATGAGCGCGGGCGCGACCGTGTTGATGGCGGTCATCCACGGGTAGTTCCACGGGGCCACGACGAAGACCACGCCCCAGGGCAGCCTGCGGATGTAGCGGCGGAATTGCGCGTCATCGCCCACCTCGATGTCGGCCAGCGCATGTTCGGCAATCGCGGCCATGTGGGCGCCGCGTTCCTCGAAGCCGCCGAACTCGCCGCCATAGCGGACGGGGCGGCCCATCATGCGGGCCAGCTCGGGCACGATTTCGTCGTTCATCGCGCCGACGGCGGCGATCCCCCTCAACACCAGATCCGCGCGTTCGCGGATCGGTCGCGCGGCCCAATCAGCCTGCGCCGTGCGGGCGCGGTCGGCGGAGGCGCGCGCGCCCGCACGCGACAGTGACGGACGCTCGGCAAAGACCGACCCGTCGATCGGCGAGATGCATTTCAGTGTTTCGGTCATGCTCAGGCCCTTTCGAATCCACGCTCGATTTCCCAATCGGTGACGGCGCGGTCGTATTCCTCCTGCTCCCATTCCCCGCAGCGCACGTAGTGATCCACCACCGCATCGCCGAACGCGGCGCGCAGCATGGCCGATCCGCGCAGCGTTTCGATGGCCTCGCGCAGCGTGTGCGGGATCTCGGCGACATCATCGCTGTCGTATACGTCCCCCTTGTAGGGCGGCGCCAGTTCCAGCCCGTCCTCGATCCCCTTCAGCCCGGCGGCGATCATCGCGGCCTGCGCCAGATACGGGTTCATGTCCGATCCGCCGATACGGCATTCGAAGCGCACGCCCTTGGTGCCTTCGCCGCAAAGGCGAAAGCCCGCGGTGCGGTTGTCCACCGACCAGACCGCCTTGGTGGGTGCGAAGGTGCCGGGCGTGAAGCGTTTGTAGCTGTTCACATACGGTGCAAGGAAAAACGTGTAGTCGCGCGCATACGCCAGAAGGCCCGCCACGAACTGACGCATCACCGTCGACATGCCCAGATCGGCGTCGGGATCGAAAAAGGCGGGGTGTCCGTCCTGCCACAGCGACAGGTGCACATGACTGGACGCGCCCACCTTGTCAGCCGCCCATTTGGGCAGGAAGGTGGCCGAGCAGCCGGTCTGCCAGGCGATTTCCTTGACGGCGTGCTTGGCGATCGTGTGGTGATCGGCACAATCGAGCGCGGAACCGAACCGGATGTTGAGCTCCTGCTGACCTAGTTCGGCCTCGCCCTTGGTATTCTCGACCGGGATGCCCGCAGCGACAAGATGATTGCGCAGCGGGCGCATCACGCCCTCTTCCTTGGTGGTCTGGAAGAGGTTGTAATCCTCGTTGTGGCCGTTGAACGGCACGAGATTGCGGTAGCCGTCCTTTTGCAGGCTGCGGTAATCGCCCTCGAACAGGAAGAATTCCAGCTCGGTCGCCATCATGGCATCATAGCCCGCCGCCGCGAGGCGTTCGACCTGCGCGCGCAGCATCTCGCGCGGGGCGTGGGGCACGGGGGCGTGCGTGTGATGGTCCAGCACATCGCCCAGCACCAGTGCCGTGCCCTCCAGCCACGGCAGCACGCGCAGCGTCTCGGGATCGGGCCGCAGGACGTAATCGCCATAGCCCTTTTCCCAGCTGGTCGCGGCGTAGCCATCCGGCGTGGACATCACCAGATCCGTCGCCAGCAGGTAGTTGCAGCAATGCGTCTCGTGATGTGCGTGATCGAGGAAGTTGGACACGTGAAACCGCTTGCCCATGAGACGGCCCTGCATGTCGACCATGGCGGCCAGCACGGTATCGATCTCGCCTGTTTCGGCCTTTTGTCTAAGCGTATCCATCGTAAGGGTGGCGGGCATTGCGGGCTCCATTCATGAGGCAGGGACGGCCCCCGAGGGGCCGTCCCGGTTGGTTTTGGTCGGCTCAGAACGTGTAGGGCGGGCCGGCCTGGTTGATGGTGTCGTTATACTCGCGGAAGATCGACACGATCCGCTGATGCACCTCGCCTTCCTCGGCGATCTCGTTCCAGAACTCCTTGGCGGCGGTCTCGACCTCGGCCCATTCCTCGGCCGGGACCGTGCGCAGCGCCAGCTTTTCGCCATTGGCGCGCAGCCGCGCCTCGCCCCCCCAATACCATTGGTTGCGGTAGGTATGGCCGGCCTCGATCGCCGCCCTCACAAGTTGCTTGAGGTGGTCGGGCAGTTCGGCCCAGCGTTCCTGGTTGACGAAGAACGACCCGATCCATGCCCCCGAGATATTGTTGGTCAGGAAATAGTCGGTGACGTCCGCCCAGCCCACCGTATAATCCTCGGTGATGCCGGACCAGGCCATGCCGTCCAGCTCGCCGGTCTGCACGGCGACCTCGGCATCCTCGTAGGGGATGTTGACCGGCACGACACCGAAGCGCGACAGAAAGCGGCCCGCCGTCGGGAAGGTATAAAGCCGCAGCCCGTCCAGATCGTCGACGCTGGTGATCTCGCGCGTTGTGTTGAAGTTGCACGGGTCCTGCCCCGCCGCCGACAGCCATTGCACGCCGACCTTGGCGTATTCCTCTTCCCAGATCTCGGCGAGGCCGTACTGGTTGAACAGCACCGGCACATCGAGGATGTGCTTGGTCGCAAAGGGGAAATAGCCGCCGAAAACCCGCAGCGGCGTCGGCGAGGCCATCGAGTCGTCGTCGGAATGCACCCCGTCGAGGGTCCCGCGCTGCAACGCCTGGAACAGCTCTCCGGTGGGCACGATCTGGTCGGCATAGAACAGCTCGATCTCCATCTCGCCGTTCGAGGCGGCGTTGATGTAGTCGATGATCGGCTTGGTCACCTGTTCGCCCAGCGCAGCACCCGCATAGGTCTGAAAGCGCCAGCGGATCGGCTCTTGGGCGCGGGCGATCGAGGGGGCCGCAAGCGAGGCCGGCGCGGCGACGGCCGCGCCCTTCAGAAATTTCCGTCTTGTCGTCGTCATGGTCTTCTCTCCTGGTCGGGGTGTGTGGGCCGGTTGTACCCGGCTCTCGGGGTTTTGGTCATAAGCCGTACACGGTCTGTGGCAGCCACAGCGCGATCTGCGGAAAGATCATCACCAGCGCCAGCGCGAGGATCATCACGAACACGAATGGCACGATGGAGCGGTAGATGTCGCGCAAGCCGATCTCTGGCGGGGCCATGGCGCGCATCAGGAACAGGTTATAGCCGAAGGGCGGGGTCATGTAGGCGATCTGGCAGGTGATGGTGTACAGAATCCCGTACCACACCAGATCAAAACCCAGCGCACCCACCAACGGCACGTAAAGGGGCGCGACGATCACCAGCATCGCGGTATCGTCCAGAAACGTCCCCATGAGCAGGAAGCTCAGCTGCATCAGGATCAGGATCACCCACGGGTTCAGACCCCATTTGGCAGTGAAAAGATCCTCGATCGCCTTCACGGCCCCCAGCCCGTCGAACACCGCACCGAAGGCCAGCGCCGCGGTGATGATCCACATGAACATGCAGGTGATGCCCAGCGTCTTGCGGACGCTGGTCTCGAACACCGCCCAGGTCATGCGGCGCTTGAGCACGGCCGCGATAAACGCCGCGATGGCACCGATGGCCGAGCTTTCCACGAGGCTGGTCCAGCCGTTGACGAACGGCACCATCATCACGGCGAAAATCACCAGCGGCAAAAGCCCCGAGCGCAGCAGGCGCAATTTCTCGGCCCGGCTGATATCGGCGCGCTCATCCGCCGTCAGGGTGGGGCCCAGCGCGGGGTTCAGCCGGCAGCGTATCCAGATATAGAGGACGAACAGGGTGGCCATCATCAGCCCCGGCACGGCGCCGGCCAGCCAAAGCTGTCCCACCGGCTGACGGGCGATCATCGCGTAGAGCACCAGCACCACCGAGGGCGGCACCAGGATGCCAAGCGAAGACCCCGCCTGGATAACACCTGTCACCATCAGCTTGTCATAATTGCGCTTGAGCAGTTCGGGCAGCGCGATCGTGGCGCCGATGGCCATGCCGGCGACCGACAGCCCGTTCATCGCCGAGATCAGCACCATCAGCCCGATGGTGCCCATCGCCAGCCCGCCGGGCATGCCGCCCGTCCAGACATGGAACATGCGATAGAGATCGTCGGCAATCTTCGATTCCGACAGCACGTACCCCATGAAGATGAACATCGGCAGTGTCAGCAGCGGATACCAGCGCATCACCTTGATGATTGCCGAGAACCCCAGA
The DNA here is from genome assembly GCF_050896375.1 of Roseovarius tibetensis. Classification (NCBI taxonomy): domain Bacteria; kingdom Pseudomonadati; phylum Pseudomonadota; class Alphaproteobacteria; order Rhodobacterales; family Roseobacteraceae; genus Roseovarius; species Roseovarius tibetensis. The sequence continues at coordinate 35,806 of NZ_JBPBBB010000016.1, read as the reverse complement.
TCGTACCCGCCGCGGTCGCCCCATAACAGGATTGCGGCGATGACAGCGACGAAACCGATGGCGCCGAACACCCTCTGCCCGGTGAACAGCATGAGCATCATGGTCGAGAACATGAGTATGGCGATCAGCTCATAGGGCATCGGCGGGCCCCTCGTCCTCGTGGCGCCGGGGCGTGCCCGTGCGCAGATACAGGATGTCCTTGGCCAACTCGCTCAGGGCCTGCAACAGCATCAGCAAGACACCCACGCAGATCGTGACCTTTATCGGCCAGAGATACGGCCGCCACGCGGACGAGCTGCGCTCGCCCCCGTATTTGAACGAATAGGTCGTGCTGTCGATCCCGCCCCACAACAGCACGCCCAGATAGACAATGAGAAACAGCACGGTGACACAGTCGGTCATCGCCTTGCGCCGTGGGCTGAGCCCGCCGTAAATCAGGTCCATCCGCACGTTCGAGCCCATCTGCATCGCGTAGGGTCCGCCAAGGATGAAATAGCCGACCATCACGAACTGTGCCATCTCGAGCGTCCAGAGCGACGGCGTGAAGAAGGTCTTGGAAATGGACGACCACAGCAGGATGCCCATGAGGGCGAAGATACCGAACATGACCACCCGCCCAAGCGCACGGTTGATCGGGTCGATCAGCGCGACATAGGCCCGAAGAAACCTCATTCGCCGGCCTTTCGGGTTGTCTGCGCCGCGCCAAGCGCACGCCCGACCGTGTCGGCAAGATGCCGCCCCATGCGTTCGGCGGCGGCCGCGTCGGGCAGAAGGTCGTTGCGCACCTCGATCATCAGCGCGGGCCGGTGTTCGCCGTCACCGTGGCGGGCCAGCGTGTATGTCACGCCGTCGGTCGCGGAATAAGGCGCGTTCAGCGCGACCTCGTAGACGCCCTTGTCGCGCTCGGCCTGCAGGGCGGCCCATGCAAGGCTGGCATCCTCATGGTGCAGAAAGCCGATCTCGACCGACCGCGGCGTGCCACGATAGACCGGCGTGAAGCTGTGCGCGGTGACCAGGGCGACAGGCTGTCCCGTGCGTTGCGTCTGTGCGCGGCAGGTCTGCCCGACAGCGGCGTGGAACGGCTCGTGCACACGCAGGAAACGGCCCTGGCGGGCCTGCGCGTCCAGTCCGCGATTGCCGGGAATATCGAAGACCTCGCTTCGTTCCGGGATGCAGTCGGGCGATGCAAGCGGACGGTTGCAATCGTAGACCAGCCTTGACAGCGTGCCCTCGACCAGCGGCGCATCCAGCGCGCGCGCCAGGCTGTGCGCCATGTCGGCGGCACCGATATCCCACGCCACATGCGAGCGTCGCACAGCATCGTCAAGGCCAAGGTCATGCAGGTCTGCCGGGATATGACAGGCCGCATGTTCGCATACGACGACGACGGGTGCGGGCCTTTCGGCTCCGGTGACACGCACCGCGCTCCAGTCCTCGTCTGTCATGTCTGCTTGCTCCTGTCCGATGTTCTGTAATTATCACTACAGAAATTTCTGGTCTGTCAAGATTTTTTCTGTAATCTTTCCTTCAGGCTTTGGCGCCATGTACGGAAAGGAACGCCAAATGGGCAGACAGCCACTGGTCCGCGACCTCTTCAAGGAAAAGCAGGCTGAACTGACCAGCGCCGAACGCAAGCTGGCCGCGGTCCTGATGAAAGACTCGATGATGGCAGGATTACAGTCCATCACGAAGCTGGCCGAAAGCGCCGATGTCTCGACCCCGACGGTCATCCGGCTTGCGCGCAAGCTGGGATTCGACGGATATGGCGCCCTTCAGGATGCGATCCGCGAAGAGATCGCGGCACGGATCAAGCAACCCCTGGCCAAACTCGAACCCGGCCAGCATGACGCGCCGGTCGATCATATCGTCTCTCGCTTCGCCGCGTCCATCACCGGCAACATCAATCGCACGCTGGACCAACTGGAGCCCGAGGATTTCGACCGCGCGGCGGAAATCCTGTCGGATCCCGCACGCGAACTTTTCTTTCTGGGGGGCCGGATCACCCGGTCGAACGCCCATTACTTCTACAATCACCTGCAGATCATCCGGCCGCGGGTCTTTCTGCTCGACAGTTCGCCCAGTGTCTGGCCGCAGGCGATGCTCGACATGGGCGAACGGTCCACGCTGGTCGTCTTCGACATTCGCCGCTACGAGAAAGAGCTTGAGAAACTGGCTAAACTCGCGAAGCAGCAAGGCGTGGACATCCTGCTGTTCACGGATGTCTGGGGGTCTCCGATCGAACGGCACGCGACGGTCTGCCTGCGTGCGGCGGTCGAGGTCCCATCGAGTTGGGACTCGACGCTCGCGATCAACTTCCTCGTCGAAGCCCTGATCGCCGAGGTTCAGAGCCGCCGGTCGGAATCCAGCGCCGAGCGCATTTCCGCCCTCGAGAAAATGATCGGCGAATCGAACATCTTTCGCGGCAATGACGGCTGACCCCCCGCCCCGTCCACGCCCCTGACCGGCGCCGGACGGGCAAAAGACGTAAGGCTCGTCAGCATGTCCTCGGCGCGCACGGGCGACCGGATCCACGCCTGGCGCGGGACGTGCCGTCCAGCAGGCCGCGCGCACCGGGCTGAAGGCGGCGCATCGGGCAGGATCTCGTGGGTGGCGAAGGTATCTGCCATGACTGTGGCCGCGCGGATTTTGAAGGCCGCGCGGCCAGTCTGCCGAGTGCGAAAACGCAAGGCGGGATCTGCCGATGCAGGGTATATCCACCGTCACGGTCGTTTTGAAAACGGTGTCAAACCGACCCCGTGATGGGGGCCTGGAAAAGCGTCACATCAAGAGCTTCGGCAGCCCGAGCGTGAGCGCGGGTATCGAAATGAGCAGCGCGAGGCGCAGAAGGTCGGCGATCAGAAAGGGGACCACACCGACCGCGACCGTCTCGAAGCGCAACCCTTTCACACTGGATGAGATCACGAAGAGATTCATCCCGAGCGGCGGGGTGATGAGTCCGATTTCAACCACCGACACCACAAGGATACCGAACCAGATCGGGTCGATGCCGAGGGATGTGACCAGCGGGAAAACGATTGGCAGCGTGATCAACATCATCGACAGGCTGTCCAGAAAGCACCCCAGCAGAAGATATACAGCAAGGATCAGGACCAGCACGCCGACCGACGGAAGCCCGAGTGCGGTGATCCATTCGACGATGACACGCGGCAGCATGGAGGTCTCGATGAAATACTGAAGCACCGATGTCCCGACGAGGATCATGAACAGCATGCCGGTTGTCGATGCGGTCTCAAGCAGGGCCTCGCGGGCGACGTTCCAGTCAAGCTTGCCGCGCACGGCCGCCAGGACGATCGCGCCGAAGGCACCGACGCCCGCGGCCTCGGTGGGGGAAAAGAAGCCTATGTAGATGCCGCCCATCACCACGCCGAAAAGCAAAAGGATCGGCGACATGAGCGACACCGCCTTGCGCATCTCGGACAGGTCGGCGCGGGGCACGTTCGGCGCCAGTGACGGGCGCAGCCGCACGACCGTGTAGCAGGCCAGCATGTAAAGCGCGGCCGCAAGCAGGCCGGGGATCAGACCGGCCAGAAACATCTGGCCGATGGACTGCTCGGTCAGCAATGCGTAGATCACCATGATGATCGATGGCGGGATCAGGATGCCCAGCGTTCCGCCGGCCGCCAACGCGCCCGAGGTGAGACGACGATCATATCCGATCTCGGTCATTTCGGGGATCGCGACGCGCGACATCGTCGCGGCGGTCGCAAGGCTCGACCCGCAGACCGACCCGAAGATCGCGCAGGCACCGATCGTCGCCGACGCCAAGCCCCCACGCCAGTGTCCGATCAGACTTTGCAGGGCCTTGTACAGATCGCCCGACAGCCCCGCGCGGGACGCGAACGCGCCCATCATCACGAAAAGCGGGATCACCGAAAGAGAATACGACGAGGTGGTCACGAAGGGCTGCGACCCCAGAACGAACCCCAGGCTGAACCATCCGTTCAGGATGAAGCCGCCGACACAGCCGACGACCCCCATGGCAATCGCGACCGGGATACGAATTGCGATCAGCAAAAGCAGGGCAACCAGCCCGATCACACCGATGACAGGAGGCGTCATGAATAGTCCTTGTCATTGCGTCCGGTCGCCAGCCGCCAGATCACCCACAGGTTCACGAGCGCCGAGACGCCGATCCCCGCGATCAGCGGCAGCCAGTACCAGATCATGGGAATGCCGATCGATTGGCTTCGATCCCCGTAGCCGTATTCGGTGATCATCTGCTGCGACGAGAACCAGCAGACCCCACCCAGAAACACCAAACTGAGGAATGCCGCCAGCATCATCAGCAACCTTTCCACCCGGTCCGGCAGTCTTGACGTGAACACGTCGATGACCACGTGCTGATCCATCGCGAAACCGTAGGGGATCGCGAAGATGGCGCCGAACATCGTGCAAAGCGTCACGATGTCGGTCAGCCCGTGCACGGTCATCGAACTGACCGACCGCAAGACGATATCGAGCACGGTAAGACCCACGGCGAGCAACAGCGGCACCGTTCCGATCAAGGCCATGATTTTCGCGAAACGTCTCACCTCGTCCTCCGCCGTCCTCGCGAGACCATGACGAGGGCCGGAATCGTGCCGGCCCCGGTCATGGTGACGCGTGATATCAATCGCAGGTCTTCACCGTCTCACGGATGTCGCTGTACAGCGCTTTTGCATCCTCACCCGGCAACCCGGACGTCTCTTCGAGATACGTGTTGATGACGGGCTGCAAACGGTCGCGCCAGGCCGCACGGTCCTCGTCAGACATGGGGATGATCGTGTTTCCGGCCTCCTTGGCTGCGTCGATGGCCTGCTGATCGGTCTCGGCCCACCATTTGCCCCAGTTGGCGAACACCTCGTCGCTCGTTTCGTCGATGATCGCCTGAAGGTCTTCGGGCATCGCGTCGTAGCGGTCCTGGTTCATCAGGATATACATGCTCACCGGGTTGATCTTGGCGTCGAGATGGTAGTTGAGCACCTCGTGCAGCTTGAACGCGCCCACAGGCCCCCAGGGCATGATGTTGCCGTCCACGACACCACGCTCGACGCTTTCATAGATCTCGGTCGGCGGCATGCCCACCGGCGTCGCGCCGATCTCTTCCAGCATGGCCGTGATCGCCGGGGTCGGCGTGCGCATGCGCATGCCCGCCAGATCGTCGAGTGTCTCGATCTCGTCGACCGTGTGTGCCGCGCTCGGCTCGGTCACCGTCAGCGACAAAATATGGGCCCCCGGAAAGTCGGGTTGGAACCTGTCCTTCATCTTCATCAGCGCACACGTGCCAACCTCGGCATCCGGAACGGTGAATGGCAATTCGACCAGCACGATCCGCTGGTGACGGCCCCGCGGGATCGCCGGAATGCCGACGCTGAAATCGACGACCCCGGTCCGAACCTGATCGAACTGCCGGGTGGCGTCCCCGAACGACGATCCGGCGGAAAAGAATGTCACGTTTATCCGACCGTCCGAGCGTTCCTCGATCTTTTCCGCCCACGGCTCCAGCGCAAGTGTCTGGACGAAATGCGTCGAGGGAAACATCGACGACATCTTCAGCTCGTACTCGGCCGCGCCGGCGATGCCCGTCGATCCGGCAATGGCCGCCACGGCGGCCCCTGTTGTCATCCACCTTTTCATGGTTCTTCCTCCCTTGGTTTGGTCAAGTGGTTCGCGTCAAAGCGTCAGGTGGCCTCCGTCCAATCCAGAAGCTTCGACTTGTAGTCCGTGCGTGGCAGGCTGCCCGCCGGAACAAGAGTGATATCGGTCGCCACGATCAGCGTCTCGCGGATGCGGGTACGAATGCTGTCAGCCAGGGCGTCACTCGGCGCGACACCCTCGGCCAGTTCGACCGTGACCGGAAGCGGGGGCGACTGTTTCGTGGACCGGACCGACGGCCGGATCGCCATCAGGCCCGTGACCTGTGGCACGAACTGGTTGACGACCTCGCGCACCGCGGACGGGAACACGTTGACGCCGCGCACGATCAGCATGTCATCGGTCCGCCCGATGCAGCGCAACCGGGGTGTGGTCCGGCCGCAGGCACAGGGTTGCGTCGAGACCCTGACGTGATCCCGGCTGCGAAACCGCAAGAGCGGCGCGGCGCGGTGATCAAGATGCGTGTACACCAGCTCTCCCTCTGCGCCCTCCTCGATCGGGACGGGTCTGCCCGTGTCGGGATCGACAAGCTCGAAATGGACGATGCCCGCGCCCGAGAAATGCATGCCGCGCTGTTCCTCGCATTCCCCCCAGAGGGAGACCGAGATGTCGCCGATGCCCATCGCCTCGGTCACTTTCGCGCCCCAGGCCTCCTCGATTTTCTGCCTCAACGCCGGTTCGCCCCCGCCCGGCTCTCCGGCGACGAGAATCCGTTGCACGGCGGAATTGCGGATGTCGATATTCCGGCTTGCCGCCCACTCGCTCAGGTGCAGCGCGTAGGACGGCGTCAGCGCCAGCGCACTCGGCTTGAGAAGCTGCACGGCCGACATCAACCGCTCGGTGTTGGCCAGTCCGACGGGAATATGGCACAGCCCGAGCCGCGCGAACGCATCGAGCGCCGCCCCCGCGACGAACGGCCCCGCGTTGTAGGTCGAGACGATGGCATCCCCCCGGCTGACCCCAGAGGCGCCGTAGGATCGCCCCGAGATGGTGATCCAGTTCTCCAGATCCGACTGGGTCAGGGGTATGTAGCTGGGCGTCCCCGTCGTTCCCGATGTTGAAAACACCCGCACCACGTCCGTCATGGGAACCGCGAAATGCGCCCCGACCGGATTCGTGTCGGTCCGCGACGCACGCAATTCGTCCTTCTCGGTGAAGGGCAATGACGCAATGTCCGCCAGCCCGCCCACGCGCGCGGCCGTCGCCATCCCGGCATCCGTCAGTTTTTCCCGATAGAATTGCGAGGATTCGAAGAGATACGCGATCTGCTTGCGGTACAGGTCGTCGTCCCCTGCGGCGCGAAACACGCCGTCGGCCACCTCGGCCCGGTTTGGAAGACTATCCATCATTTCGCCTCGTAGCTGACCGCACTTTCCGCTTTCGCGGCCATCGTGAACCCGATCGGCGTCGTGCTTTCCTCGTTGAGATGCGCCAGCAAGCTGCCGGTCCGCGCAAGGATCGGGATCGCTTTCAGCATCGCCTTGGGAAACCCGAGATCGAGCAGGACCGCGGCGATCGCCATGGAGACGTTCATCGGCAGGGGTTTGCCCCATACCTCTGGCACACGCGCCTCTGCGGCCTTTGCCATGGCACAATGCAGACCCGCGACACCACGGGTTTCGGCCAGTTCCAGTATGCGTCTCGCCCTGGGATCGACCGGCTTGTGCAGCGGGTGACCAAAGCCGGGGGCCTTGCCGCCGGTGGCCTTGAGATCTTCCAGCAGAGACGCCATTGCCTGTTCGGGGGATTCGGCTGTCGCGTCGAGCCGCGTGCGCGCATATTCCAGAAACTTGCCGCATTCTTCCGCCGTGCCAAGCACCACGGACCCGCAGCCCAGAATGCCCGCGGCAACCGCACCCTGTATCGCGTCCGGAGCGGCGGCATATGTCATGCGCGCAACCTGGTTGGTCGGCACAAGCCCGTGTTCCGCGATCGCGTTGAGCAGCAGGTCGAGGAAGAACCGCTGATCCTCGGTCGGCGTGTCGCCGGTGACAAGAAGGTAGAAATACTCGGTAAAGCTCATCTGCCCCATGACCTCCGAGCAGAGATCCTTCTCGCGAACGGTGATGCTGTGCGCATCGGCCGTGCTGATCGACGTGGTCAGCGGCCCCGGTCTGCCTATCTGCATCTTTGTGCCTCCTCGATTCTGTACCACAATCTTGGTGAACAATTCTGTGTTGTCAATTGAAACCTCACTTCGTACACTGCCGTCACAATCCATGCGGAGAGAGTACGTCCATTGGCCGAATATCTCGACAAAGCCGCCCCGAAGCCGCGCGGCGACCGTGGTGAGTGGGTCGCGGAGCATTTGCGAAACGGCGTCTTTCGCGGGCGTTACGTGCCGGGGCAGCGCCTTGTCGAAGCCGATCTCACGGCGGAACTGGGGATCAGCCGGAACCTGTTGCGCGAAACCTTCCGGCAGCTGTCGGCCGAGGGGCTGATCGAAATCGTGCCCAATCGCGGGGCTCTCGTGCGGCGGCTGTCGATGCGCGAGACGCTGGAGCTTTTCACCATAAGGATGGAGCTTGAAAGCCTTGCCGCGCGGCTGGCGGCAGAGCGGTGCCGCGACGACGCCATACGCCACCGCTTCGACAGCAACACCGAATTCGTCTGGAGCGACGCGCCGCGGATCTCGACGACAGACTACATCGCCGAGAACCAGCGATTTCACACGGCCACGTTCGAGGCGTCAGGCAACCAGCAACTCGACAAGCTCAACAACCAGCTGCAACTGTCGCTGATCATGGCGCAAATCATGCCGTCGCTGACCGTCGACATCATAACGACCTCCCTGACCGAGCATCGCGCGATCGCCCGCGCCATTCTGGATCGCGATGCCGACGCGGCCAACACGGCCAGCCGCGCACATCTGCTGCGCGCACGCGACATGGTTCGAACCATGCCTCCGGAGATCTTCAAGGCGGGCCACGCCGACCCGTCCGGGATCGACCCATGAGGCTCGATCGGCCGTTGTCGTGTCGCATATCCGAACACCCGCCCGGCCCCGTGACGTGCGGTGCTGCCACGACGCGCATGAGCCCAAGGACAGCGCCCCGAGTGTCAACTCATCCATCCATAGCCAAACAGGAGATACTCCATGCTTTTGCCCACCTCACTCGTCGGCAGTTATTGCCAGCCTGACTGGCTCATAGACCGCGAAAAGCTTGCCGGTCGTTTCCCGCCACGCACACGGGCGGCGGAATTGTGGCGGATCCCCGAGGCGTTTCTGAGCGAGGCGCAGGACGATGCGACCGTCGTCGCGATCAGGGAACAGGAAGAGGCCGGGCTCGACATCATCACCGACGGTGAAATTCGGCGGGAAAGCTATTCGAACCGCTTTGCCAACGCGCTGGACGGTGTCGATCTCGACAATCCGGGAACGGCGCTCGATCGCTCGGGTCATCCCAATCCAGTTCCGCGCATCACCGGCAAGATCGTCCGCAAGCACGCGGTCGAGGTAGAGACGCTGAAATTCCTGAAGGCGCATACGGATCGCCCGGTGAAGATCACGCTGCCCGGTCCCTTCACCATGTCGCAACAGGCCCAGAACGACCACTACGACAGCCCGGCAGAGGCGGCCATGGACTATGCCGCTGCCGTGAAAGAGGAAATCGCCGATCTGTTCGCGGCTGGCGCGGACGTGGTTCAACTTGACGAACCTTACATGCAGGCCCGGCCCGAGGCCGCCGAAGATTACGGGCTTGCAGCCCTCAACGCGGCACTCGACGGCGCCGCTGGCACAACGGCGGTCCATATCTGTTTCGGATATGCGGCGATCATCCATGAACGCCCCGAGGGGTACTCGTTTCTGCCGCAATTGCAGAACTGCTCGTGCAATCAGATCAGTCTTGAAACCGCGCAGTCGAACCTCGACACCTCGGTACTGGAGACGCTTCGCGGAAAAACGATCATCCTGGGGGTTCTGGACCTGTCGGACATGACCGTCGAAACGCCCGAAACCGTGGCCAGCCGCATCCGCCGGGCCCTGCCCCACGCAGACCCCGACAAGATCATTGTCGCACCGGATTGCGGTCTCAAGTATCTGCCCCGGGAAGTGGCGCGCGGAAAGATCCGGGCCATGGCACAAGGCGCGGCCCTCGTGCGCTCGGAACTGTAACGCAAAGAGGCGGGCAGCGGCCGCGCGGTTGCGCGTGGCCGGTCTGAAATTCCGCGATCCCGATCAACGCGGTTGACGCCGGAACTACGCGTCAACCGCGCCGTATATCCCGTTCGACTGACCGGCCCGAGCGCGCTTGTCTGTCGCGGGGTGTGTCCCCTGTGCCCAGTCCCGGAAAAAATTTCGCGCAAGCACATTTGTGCCTCTTATATCCGCTGGTTTTTGATATGAGGTGCTTTGACGTCAACTTGGCGCCGCACAGGAAATCGTGCCGGTACAACCCGGACCCAGACGGCGATGCTTGAGGCAGACATGAGTTCGGATAGTCTGCCGTGAGTGTTATCGGCGATCCACTGTCCGGAACAAAGGGCTCTGGACCGGCGCGGGTTGCGGAGTGTTCAAAGGAATTTCTGAAATGCATCTGTATCGTTCCGCCCTCACTGCGATCGCTTGCGCCGCCGCCCTGTCGGGCCAGTCGGCCACGGCGCAGGAACGCCTGTTCTCGTTTTCCCTGACCGCGGGCGCCAGCGTCGAGCCGAGTTATTTCGGCTCTGATTCCTACAGCGTCTCACCGACCGGGAAACCCGGCTTCACCGGTCTCAGGCTCGACGGATTGGAGCTGAGCGACCTCGATGGCCCATGGCTGTTCCCGCCGGGGACCAGCATCCGTGGCTCTTTTCGCTACATCACCGAACGCGATGGCAAGGACGAGCTTGCGGGCCTCGACGACGTCGACGGGTCGCTGGAAGTGGGGATACGGCTGTACCACACCGCCGAGTTCTGGCAGGTCTACGCCGAGACGCGCTACGGTGCCATCGGCCACGAGGCGCTGGCAGGCGAGATCGGTGCAAACGCGATCTATCGCGGCAAGTCCGGCTTCGTGCTGAATGCAGGACCCCGCGCCGAGTTCGGGAATGCGCGTTTCCTGCGGACGTATTTCGGTATCACGCCGACGGAATCGGCGCGGTCTGGCCTCGCCGCATACAGGCCCGACGGCGGCATATATTCCATCGGCTTCGAGATTGGCGCCTACCAGCCCCTGAACGACGACTGGGGCATCAGCGGGTCGCTGCGATATGACCGGCTGCAGGACGAGGCCGCCGATTCCGCGATCGTGCAGCAAGGCAGCCGCGATCAGCTGACAGCGACGATCGGCGTGACGCGGCATTTCAACCTGCGCTGGTGACGCGTATCACCTGCGGGACCGGAAACACGGCACGGCATACACTGAATAACCTCTGACGCCGCCACGGGGGCGGGTGACGGGCGTCAACAATGTCCTGTCCGGTCGCCCCGCCTGCCCCGCAGGTCCAGCCCGATCTCATGACGCGCCGCCCCCTGTCAGAACCCGGATCGGGGCACCGGCACGCCATGCCGCGACCGCCTCGGCCATCTGGGTGTAGAACATCCAGAAGGTCTGCGTGCTCGCATAGGCAAGGTGCGGCGTGAGAAGCAGCCGCCCCGACGCGATCAGATCGGGATCGCGCAAGGGATGCGCCGGGGGCAGCGGCTCTGTTTCGTAGACGTCGAGTGCCGCGGCATCGGGCCGCCCGGCGCGCAGCCCGTCCAGCAGCGCGTCGGTGTCAACGATCGGACCCCGCGACGTGTTCAGGAACGCCGCCCCCGGCCGCATGGCGGCGAATGCGGCGGCGTCGATCAAGCCGCGCGTGCGGTCCGACAACAGGACATGGACCGACACGACATCAGACGCGCCCATCAGGGCGTGCAGGCTGTCGCATCGTTCGGCGCCGTGGTCCGAGGCCGTCTCGGGTGTGAGGTTGTGCGACCACGCGCAGATATTCATGCCGAAGGGTCGCGCCAGCGCCGCCACGCGCTGGCCCACCTTGCCCAGCCCGATCAGGCCGAGCGTCAGCCCGTGCAGATCGCGCCCCACGCTTGTCTGCCAGCCCCCGGCGGCCATGTTGCCCGCCTCGGGCACGATGCGTCGGCTCAGCGCCAGCATGCTGGCCATGACGAATTCCGGCGTCGTGCTGCCGCGCATTTCCGTACCACAGACCGTGATGTCGAGGCTGCGCGCGGTTTCGAGGTCGATGGACTGGTTGCGCAGGCCGGAGGTGACGATCAGGCGCAGGTTCGGCAGCGCGCGCAGGATGCGCGCGGGCAAGGGCGTCCGCTCGCGCATGACGCAAAGCACCTCGAACGGGCGCAGCCGCGCGATCACGGCGTCCTGGTCGGCCAGCGTGTCGCGAAACACCGTGACGTCGCCCAGGGACGCCCAGTCGGCGACCTCGGTCGCGATCCCGGCGTAATCGTCCAGAATGGCGATGCGTCCGGTCATTGCGGCACATCCCCGTCCCACTCGACCGCCTGGTCGATATAGCGCAATCCCCGCGCGGACAGTTTCTCGCGAAGGTTCAGCAGATCCAGCGTCTTTGCGCCATCCGCCAGCTCCGCGCGCATCGCCTCTTCCTTGGCGACACGGGCATGGGCGGCATCCAGAACATCGGCGGCGCGCGCACGCGGCACCACGGCGACCCCGTCATCATCGCCGACCACCACGTCGCCGGGCACAATCCGCTGGCCACTGCAGATCACCGGCACATTGACCGACCCCATGGTTTCCTTGACCGTGCCCTGCGCCGAGATGGCACGCGCCCATGTCGGAAACCGCTGTTCGCGCAGCACCGCCACATCGCGTACCCCGGTGTCGAGGATCACGCCCGCCCCGCCCCTGCGGCGCACGTATTCCGCCAGGATATCACCAAAGAACCCGTCCGTGCTGGGCGACGTGGTCGTCACGACCAGAACATCGCCCGGCTGCATCAGCTCGATCGCGACATGCAGCATCCAGTTGTCGCCCGGCGCGCACAGCGCCGTGACGGCGGACCCGGCGATCTGCGCGCCCGGCACGATCGCGCGCATATCCGGCCCGAGCGCCCCGGTGCGGCCCTGCGCCTCGTGCACCGTGGCCACCCCGGCGTCGCGCAGGCCGTCGATGATCGCCGGTGCGGCGCGGTGTATCTCGCGTATGGCGAGTCCAGTCATTGTGTCGTCTCCCTCGTGTCAGCGTTCAGAAATCGTGTCGGATGCGGGGCGTTTGGGCCGCACGATGCCCCAGATCACCCAGGCCAGCAGCAGTATCGCCAGCCCGAGGAACACCGCGCTGACCGGCCGCTCCAGAAAGATCGCCGGGTCCCCCCGGCTGAGCAGCAGCGAGCGTCGCAGGTTCTCTTCGAGCATCGGCCCCAGGATGAATCCCATCAGCAGCGGCGCCGCCTCGAACCCCAGCCGCAGCATCGCAAAGCCGACCGCCGACAGGCCCGCGACCATCAGGATGTCGAAAACCGACCGCTCCAGGCTGTAGACCCCCACACAGATCAGCAGGATGATCGCCGGGAACAACAGCCGGTAGGGGATCTGCAGGATGCGGACCCATATCTTGATAAGCGGAATGTTGAGGATAAGCAGCATCAGGTTGCCGATCAGGAAGCTGACGACAAGACCCCAGAAAAGCTCTGGGCTTTCTGTGACGACACGCGGGCCGGGGGCGATCCCGTGAATAAGCAGCGCACCCAGCATGAGCGCCATTATCGCGTCGCCCGGAATTCCCAGCGTCAGTGTCGGGATGAAGGCCGATTGCGCGGCGGCGTTGTTGGCGCTCTCTGGCGCTGCGATACCGGCGACCCTGCCTGTCCCGAAACTTTCGGGCGTCTTCGAGCTGCGCTTTTCGACGGCATAAGCCATGAAGGACGCCATCGACCCGCCGCCGGTGCCCGGCAGCAGCCCGATCCCGGTACCGACCGCCGCGCCGCGCACCAGCGGCCAGCGCGACTCGCCCCATTCCGTGCGGGTCGGCATCAATGATTTCCACGTCACGGTCGAGCCCTTGCCCCCCGCGCCAAAGCCACCCCCGACCGAGTTTATCACCTCGGTCACGCCGAACAGAGCCATGGCGATGACCACGATGCTCAGCCCGTCCATCAGTTCGGGACTGCCGAAGGTCAGGCGCATCGCCCCCGAGTTCACGTCGATGCCGACCAGCCCCAGGATCAGGCCCAGCAACATGCTGGCCAGACCCATCACCGGCTTGCCCTGGCTAATCGAGCCCGCCGCGACCAGCCCCAACACCATCATCGAGAAATAATCGGCCGAATGGAAATTCATCGCCACCTGCGCCAGCGGCGGCGCCATCAGGATCAGCACCACGATCGCGACACAGGAACCAAAGAAAGAGGCGACCGTCGTGATCATCAGCGCAGCACCCGCGCGTCCCTTCTGCGCCATCGGATATCCATCGAGACAGATCACCGCCGAGGACGCCGTGCCCGGCAGGTTCAGCAGGATGGATGCGATCGAGCCCCCGTATTGCGCGCCATAATAAATACCCGCGAGCATCACCAATGCCGCCGTTGCGGGCACGTGGAATGTCAGCGGCATGAGCAGGGAAATCGCCGCAAGATGGCCGATGCCCGGCAGAACCCCGACGACCATGCCGACCGAGACGCCGATCAGGCAATACATCAGGTTTTCCAGCGTCAGGGCCGTCATCAGGCCCAGTTGAAGACTTTCGATCAGACCCATCACAGGCTCCATTCGGCAAAGGGCACCGGCACACCCAGCAACTGGGCGAAAAGCAGCCAGACCGCCGGTACCAGCAGGACGGCAAGCATGACCACACCGCGCGACGGCAGGCCACCCTGCGCCGTCCCGGCGATCAAGACGGTGATCATCCCGGCCGGCCCCAGCCCGATGCGCGGCAGAAGCAGCGCGAAGGCGACGATCGCGCACGGCATGATGATGAACGGGCGCCACGCGATGGACGGCATCGGCGTACGGTCACGGATCGCGCCGAACAGGATCAGCAGACCGACAAAGGCCATCAATCCTCCCAGCACCACGGGAAAGAATCCCGGCCCCATGCGGCGGGGCGTGCCAAGACCGTAATCCATCCCGGCAAGGACGACACCGGCGCCGATGGCGATACTCACCCCGCCGGCAAGGACCTCCTTGGATGCAAGATAGCTGCGCATGGCGGGCCTCCCCTCCCCCTTGTTGCGACCGGATGCCGGGGCGCGTGTCTCGCTGCGCCCCCGGCGGCGTGTCAGTTGGCCGAAATGCCGGCCCCCTCGATGATCGTGGCGAACTGACCGCGCAGCGAATCGAGCATCGCAGCGAAATCCGCGCGCTCCATCGGTGACACGATGGCGCCGCGGGCGCTGAACGTGTCGGCGGCCGCGTCCGATTTCAGAAAGGTCGTCACATCGGCGTGGATCTTTTCGACCACGTCGTCCGGCGTGCCCGTCGGGGCGAACAGACCGGCCCACTGACCGGCAGCGACGTTTGGCACGCCGCTTTCGATCAGCGTCGGGACATCGGGATGGGACGGCGCGCGCTCGGTCCGGGCCACGGCGAGGATGCGGATATCGCCGCTATCGACGAACGGCCCGACCGAGGACAGCGCCAGCACGCCCACCTCGACCTCGCCAGAGGCCACGGCCGTCGCCGCGGGGGCGCCGCCACGATACGGGATATGCGCCGTGTCGATATCCATCTCGTAATTGATCCATTCCGGAACGATATGGTTGAGCGATCCGATGCCTGCCGACCCGAAGCTGAGCGTACCCGGCGCGGCGCGCGCCGCCTCGATATAATCGCCGACGGTCTGGAACGATGTGTCGGCGTTCGCGGCCAGCACCAGCGGCGTGTCGGAGATCATCGTGATCGGGATGAAATCCTCTGCCGGATCGTAGGGCACCTCGTCGAACAGCGACGGGTTGATGACATTGACCCCCATGTCAGCGACGAACAGGGTGTGCCCGTCCGGCTCGGACTGCACGACGGCGGTTGCCGCGATGAAGCCCGCCCCGCCGGTGCGATTGTCGACAATGACTTCCTGACCCCATTTTTCGGACATGGCCTCGGCCACCGTGCGCGCGGCGATGTCGGCGATACCACCCGGCGAGTAGGGCACGATGATGGAAACGGTCTGGCTGGGCCAGTCCTGTGCGACGACCGGCGTTGCCAGAAACGCGGCGCCGATGGCGCCGCTGATGAACTTGTTCATGTGATCCTCCCTTTGACGGTTTGCAGGCGTCAGATCCCTCGCCGCTCTCCACGACTCGAAACCGCCCACAGCTTATTGGTTTAACCAATCGGGTTTATTGGTCAAGAATAATCTTGTCGGGCCGGGCAAAGGGCGGTATGTCTCGGATGAAACAAAGCCGATGAATTACCATGACCCCGCATCACGCCGCGCTCGTCCAGCTTCGCGCATTTCTCGCGCAGCCAGACATGACCCCGAACACGCGCCTGCCGCCCGAACGAGACCTGGCCGAACAGCTTGGCGTGAGTCGTGGCGAGCTACGCAAGGCGCTGTCCATGCTGGAGGCCGAGGGGCTGCTGTGGCGCCATGTCGGGAAAGGCACCTTTGTCGGCAGCGCCCAACCGTTCGAGGTCGTCAGCCTGGGCGACATCGCCCGCGTGTCCAGCCCCGCAGAGGTCATGCGGGCACGGCTTGTCATTGAACCGGCGCTTTGCGCAGAGGCCGCGATCCAAGCAACATCAAGCGATATCATGGCCTTGCGCCACTGCGCGTCCGACAGTCGGGCGGCCCGGTCGTGGCGCGAATACGAGGCTTGCGACAACCGCCTGCACAAGATCGTTGCCGATGCCTCGAACAACCCGATCACGGCGGCGCTGTTCGACATGCTGGCCGGCATCCGGCGCACGGTGGTATGGGGCCGCCTGCGACGCGAGCGTGACTGCCCCGCGCCCGATCACCATTCCTTTCACGAGCACGACGCGATCATCGACGCGATCGAACAACGCGATCCGGTCTCCGCCAATGCGGCCATGCACCGGCACCTGACCTCTGTCGAGCGGTACCTGTTCGGCATCACATCTGCCGAAGACCGCAACCGACCCAACCAATCCAACCAATCAGCATGAATGGAGAAACAGTCATGGCCGACGCCGCGCGCCTCGCGCCCGAAATCCTCGACCGGTTCCGACGGATCGACACCTCGACCCTGTCCGACGCACTCGACAAGCTGGGGCTTTCGGGGGCGGTCGAGGGGCTGACGCCGATGCTGCCAGAGGCGGATATCGCCGGACAGGCCTTCACGGTGTCCTACCTGCCCGCAGGCCACAAGGGCGGCACCGTGGGGGATTTCCTCGACCAGCTCGGGCCGGGCAGCGTCGTGGTGATCGACAATCGCGGCCGCACCGACTGCACGGTCTGGGGCGACATCATGACCGAGGTCGCCAAGGCGCAGGGCGTCGAAGGCACGGTGATCGACGGCGTAAACCGCGACTTGCGCGAAAGCCGCGCGGTCGATTACCCGATCTGGTCGCGGCGCGGTCACATGCGCACCGGCAAGGACCGCGTCGTGCTCAACGCGGTGAACACGCCAGTCTGCCTTGACCGGGTGCGCGTCGATCCCGGTGACGTCATCCGCGCCGACGCGAACGGCGTGGTGGTGATCCCGCTGGACCGTGCAGAGGCGGTTCTAGGCGTCGCCGAGGATATCGACCTCACGGAAAAGGCCATTCTCGACGCCGTCCGCACCGGCACGCCGCTTGGCGAGGCACGGCGCCTGCACGGCTATCACGCGCTGCAGACCCGTGACACCTGAGCGTACACCCTGCCCGACCAGACAAAGGAGCCCCCGATGACCGAGACATCCTATGTGATCGCCCCGCCAGAGCGCGCCAGCCTGCCCGTCCGCGGCACCAATGCGCGGTTTCCGGTGCACCGTATCTACTGCGTCGGGCGCAACTACGCCGCCCACGCCGTCGAGATGGGGCACGATCCCGACAAGGAGCCGCCGTTCTTCTTTCAGAAAAGCGATACCTGTCTCGTCACCGACGGCAGCCCGATTCCCTATCCGACCGAGACAGCCGATTTTCATCACGAGATCGAACTGGTCGTGGCCCTGTCCGAAGGCGGCACCGACATCCCCGTAGAGCGCGCGCTGGAGCATGTGTTCGGTTACGCCGTCGGGCTGGACATGACGCGCCGCGATATCCAGGCCGGGCTGAAAAAGGCGGGTAGGCCGTGGTCCACGGCCAAATCCTTTGACGGGGCCGCCCCGTGCGGCGATCTCGTGCCCGTCACCGGGGGCGCCCATCCCGATCACGGTGCGATCTGGCTCGACGTGAATGGCAGCCGTCGGCAAGAGGGCGCGCTGGAGCAGATGATCTGGAAAGTGCCGGAAATCATAGCCTCGCTGTCGCGGCTGTTCGTGCTGCGGCCGGGGGATCTGATCATGACCGGCACGCCCGCAGGTGTCGGATCCCTCGTGCGCGGCGACACGGTACACGGCCATGTCGATGGTGTGGGTGATCTGAAACTGCAGGTGGCCTGATCACGCCGCGCCCGTACGGGAAACATCTCTGACGGCGTGGCCCGGATCAACCTGCCACCCGGCTTGAGGGTGCCGTGTGCCGCGTCGTCATAACTGCGAACGCTTTGGCGTCAGGGTGTGAATTCCGCACGGACCGCATCGGTGTGCTGGCCCAGGGCCGGCACCGCACCCGAGACGGGAACCCTGCCATCGGCCAGCGCCCCCGAGGCCAGCAGGCGCACCGGGCCCGAGGGACTGTCCACCTCGACATACCGGTTCTGCGGATGGCGCGCCAACTCTTCCATCGTGCTGACGCGGCCATAGGCGATGCGGGCGCCCTCCAGCCGGGCGATCATCTCGTCTCGGGGTACTGCGGCACAGATGGGGCGCAGCACCGCGTCCAGGGCCGCGCGATGCTCCACGCGGTGCGAATTGCTGTCGAAACGCGTATCATCCGCCAGATCCGGACGGCCCAGAATATTGGTGCAGAACACCCGCCATTCCCGCTCGTTCTGGATGGCGATCAGCACGTCCTTGCCGTCGGCGCAGGAATAGGCCCCGTACGGCGCGATCGTCGGATGGTTCAGGCCACTGCGCACCGGCTCCTTGCCGCCATAGGCGTATTGCAGGTAGGGGACGTTCATCCAGTCTGTCAGCGCATGGAACAACGAGACCGACAGGTGCCGCCCCTGCCCCGTCACGCCGCGCCCGATCAAGGCCTCTAGCACCGCCTGATAGGCCGTCATGCCGGCCGCGATATCGCAGACCGACACGCCGACGCGGGCGGGGCTGTCCGTCGTCCCGGTGATCTGGGACAGCCCGCTTTCGGCCTGGACCAGCAGATCATAGGCCTTGAGATCCTTCAGCGGCCCCTCTTCGCCATAGCCGGAGATCGCGACGGTGATCAGGCGCGGATAGCGCGTGCGAAGCTCGGCCTGATCGAACCCCAGCCGCGCGATGGCACCGGGCGCAAGGTTCTGGATGAAGACGTCCGCCTGTGCGAGCATCCGGCCCATCAGCGCGTGATCCCCGGCCTCGCGCAGATCGAGACAGATCGATTCCTTGCCCCGGTTCAGCCAGACGAAATACGCGCTTTCACCGTGCACCAGATGATCGTAACCCCGCGCGAAATCCCCCTCGGGGCGTTCGACCTTGATGACGCGCGCGCCCGCCTCGGCCAGTCGCCCCGAAAGATAGGGGGCCGCAACGGCCTGTTCCACCGAAACCACCGTCAACCCTGCAAGATCATCCGCCATGCCGTTCCCCGCCTGTTCCGTCTGCCGTGTTCGATGATGCCGGCCCGCGCGCCGATCAGATCGTGCGGCCGCCGTCCACCTCCAGCACCACGCCGGTGATGAAATCGGCATCCTCGCTGGCCAGGTAAAGCGTCGCGTTGGCGATATCGCGCGCCTCGCTCAGCCGGCCCATCGGCACCGTGGCGATGAATTTCTTTCGGTTCTCGGGCGTGTCGGGCATGCCCATGAACCGCTCCAGCAGGCCGGTCGCGCCCATCACCGGGGCGACGCAGTTGACGCGAATCCCGTCCGGCGCAAGCTCTACCGCCAGCGATTTGGTCATCACGTTCACAGCACCCTTGGACGAGTTGTACCATGTCAGGCCGGGGCGCGGCCGGATGCCCGCGACCGATCCGATGTTGATCATCACACCGCCGCCCTGATCGCGCCACATCGGCACGCAGGCCTTTGTCATGTGAAAGATCGACAGCACGTTGATGTCGTAGATCTTGCGGAATGTCGCCTCGTCGGTCTCCATCAGCGGGCTGTTTACGTTGGTCCAGCCGGCGTTGTTCACGGCGATGTCCAACTTGCCGAACGCCTCGGTCGTTCGCGCGACCGCATCGGCCACCTGCGCGCCATCCGACACGTCGCAGCCGATCGCGATGGCGGCCTCGCCAAGGCTGTCGGCCACGGCTTTCGCGCCTTCTTCGTTCAGGTCCACGATGGCCACCTTCGCGCCTTCGGCCACGAACCGCTCGGCGATCCCCTTGCCAAAGCCGGAGGCCGCCCCTGTCACCAGCGCCGTCTTGCCCGTCAGTCTCATACGCGTCTCCTCAGTCATGCTTGTTGATGATCGTCTTGATCTGCGAAAATTCGAGCAGCGCGGCAAAGCCCTTTTCGCGGCCATGGCCGGACTTGCGCACGCCGCCAAAGGGCAACTCGATTCCGCCGCCGGCACCGAACCCGTTGATATAGACCTGACCGCCGCGCAGCCGCTTGGCGACGCGCTGCTGGCGCGCACCGTCGCGCGTCCAGATCGCCGCCATGAGGCCGTACTCGGTCGCGTTGGCGATGCGGATCGCGTCGGCCTCGTCCTTGAAGGGCATCGTGCACAGGACGGGGCCGAAGACCTCTTCCTGCCCCAGCTGGGATTGCGGATCGACCGGGCCGAACAGCGCGGGGGCCACGTAATAGCCGCCCTCGGGCGCGTCCGCGGCGATCGTGCCACGGGCGATCAACGGCGCATCCGCGCCGTCGATATAGCTCTCGACTCGCTTTTTCTGCTTGGCCGAGATCAGCGGGCCCAGCACGGCATCCTCGGCCTTTCCCGACGCCTCGATCGCCTCGAACCTGTCCTTGAGGCCCGCGATCACCCTGTCATAGACGCCGTCCTGGATCAGGATGCGGCTGCCGGCCGAACATGTCTGGCCGCCATTGGTGATGATCCCGCCCACGAGGAACGGCAGCGCGGCCTCGATATCGGCATCCTCAAACACGATCTGGGGGGATTTTCCGCCCAGTTCCAGCGTGCAGGGGATATAGTTCTTTGCCGCCGCGATCTGGATCATCTGCCCCACTTCGGGCGATCCGGTAAAGGCGATGAAATCGACACCCGGATGCTCGCTGAGGGCCTTGCCGGTAACCTCGCCCGGCCCAGTGACCACGTTGATCGCGCCATCGGGAAATCCGACCTCGCCAGCCAGTTCGGCCAGGCGCAGGCATGTCAGGCATGCATCCTCGGCGGGTTTCAGCACCGTCGTGTTGCCCATCGCCAGCGCCGGGCCCAATGTCCGGCCGAACATCTGCGACGGGTAGTTCCACGGGATGATGCACGCGATGACGCCGTAAGGTTCGCGCGCGACCTGCACGTTGTAGCCGGCCATGAAGGGGATGATCTCGCCATGCACCTTGTCGGCGGCGCCGCCGTAATACTCGAAATAGCGCGCGCAGGCGATCATGTCGGCCCGCGCCTGTTTCAGCGGCTTGCCGTTGTCGCGACTTTCCAGTCGGGCCAGCGGCTCTGCTTCCTTGAGGATCGCGTCGCTCATCTTCTGCATCAGGCGCCCGCGCTCGGTGGCCGTCAGGGCCCCCCATGCGCCGGTCTCGAAGGCCGCGCGCGCGGCCTGCACCGCGGCATCCACATCGGCGGGCTGCGCGGCGGCGATGGTGGTAAAGACCGCACCGTCCTTGGGCGAGCGGACGTCCATCTCCTCGCCCGAGGCGGCAGGCATCCATGTGCCACCGATCAGGTTCAGCGGCTTTGGCAAGGTCATCGTCGTGTCGGGCATCATGCAGGCTCCTTGGTGTCGTCGAGCGATCCTTCCGCGACCGCGCCACGCTCGATCACGAAGGTCTTGCTGGCAAATCCACGCAACAACGCAGGGTTGGATTCCGTTATCACGAGGGTCACGTTCCGGTCTGTGTCGCGCAGGTCGCGCAGCGCGTCGGCATAGCGTTTGGCAAGCGCCGGGGCGAGACCCTGAAACGGCTCGTCCAGCATCAGAAGCTTGGTCCCCAGCATCAGCGCGCGCCCGAGGGCCACCATCTTGCCCTGCCCGCCCGAGACGTGGCCGGCGGGCCGGGCCGCCATCTCGCGCAGTTCGGGCAGGATGTGATAGACGCGGTCAAGCCGCGTCCGCGTCGTCGCGGCGTCCAGCCGGGCCACCTGGGCGGGCAGCAGGATGTTCTCCTCGACCGTGAAGGCCGCGAAAAGGCGGCGATCCTCGGGCGCATAGCCGATGCCAAGGCCGGGACGTTTGGCGGGCGTCATGTCGGTGATGTCCTGCCCGTCAAACCGGATCTCACCGGTGACATTCGTGAACCCCATGACAGAGCGCAGAAGCGTCGTCTTGCCCGCGCCGTTGCGGCCGATCAACGCGACCGTGCCGGACGCGGGAATAGTGAAATCCAGATCACGCAGAATCGGGATCGTGCCGATCGACGCGTTGGCAGTGTGAAAACTCAGCATCAGGCCACCTCGCCGATCACGTTGCGGATCACGTCGGGATGCTCCAGCACCTCCTGCGGGGTTCCGCGCATTTCGATCTTGCCCATGTTCCAGACTGCGACCTCGTCGGCATATCTCTCGACGATGCCCATGTCATGCTCGACGAAGACGGCCGTGACCTCGGCCTCGGCAAGGGCCTTGACGAGGATCTCCATCACGTTGAACTTTTCGGAACTTGCCACGCCCGACGTCGGCTCGTCCATCAGCAGCAGCTTGGGCCGCAGTGCAAGCGCGACGGCGATGTCGATCAGCTTGCGCTGCCCCTCGGACAGCTCGTCCACCTGCTGATGGGCGACGTCGGTGCAGTTGACCATGTCCAGAAGATGCATCATCTCGGCCCGCTGGCGGGTGTCCTTCAGCGCGCGGATCGGGTTGCGCAGCCGGTCGCGCGCAGCGGCCGCGATCAGCAGGTTTTCCAGCGCCGTATGCTCGGTGAAAAGCTGCGGGATCTGGAACGCGCGCGCCACCCCCCGCCGCGTGATCTGGCGCGGGGACAGGGGCGTGACATCCAGCCCCTCGAAAAGGACCGTGCCCTTGGCCGGTTTCAGCCAGCCGGTGCAGATATTGAGAAACGTCGTCTTGCCCGCGCCGTTCGGCCCGATGATGGCAAGGTTCTTGCCCGCATCGATCTGCAGCGTGACGTCGTCGGCGGCGACAACCCCGCCGAAGCGGATCTCGAGCCCGCGTGTTTCAAGCAGATGGGTCATTCGCCCTCCTCCTTCTTGCCGGCGATGCGGTCCATCACGTTGCTGTAGATACCGGCGATGCCACCGGGTGCGAACAGGATGATGATCAGCAGGAACGTGCCCAGCACCATCTGCCAGATATCCCCCGCGAAGGCCGAGGCATAGGTGCGCACGATCTCGTAGATCGCCGCCCCCACCAATGCGCCCGGCACCGAGCCCGCCCCGCCGAGAACGGCGATGAACACCATCTCGCCCGAGCGGATCCAGAACGCGTATTCCGGCGTCACGACGCCCTGAACCAGCCCCATGATGATCCCGCCGACCCCGCACAGAAGCGCCGACAGGACATAGCCGGTCAGCATCACGCGCTGCGGCGACATGCCAAGGTACTGAAGGCGCGTCTCGTTCGTCTTGATCGTGCGAAACAGCTGCCCCGTGGGCGAGTCCAGCCAGCGCATCGAGAACCAGCCAAGGCCGAGAGCCAGCGCAAACGCGAGATAGAACATGAAAATCTCGTAGGGGCCGCGCTCCAGCTCCATCCACATCACCGTGGGACGCGGCAGGCGCATGCCGTCGGCGCCCCCGGTGTAGTGGTAGAACTTTTCCAGAATCGACCAGAAGATCATCGAGAACGCCAGGTTGAGCATCGCGAAGAAGATGAAACGGTATCGCGCCACGAAGAGACCCACGATGATCCCCGACAGGACCGCGGCGATGACCCCGAGGCCGAAGACGACGATTACATCGGCCCCCGGCAGCAACATCAGGGTGAACGCGCCGCCATAGGCCGCGATCGCGAAGTACAGCGCGTGCCCGAACGACACCTGGCCGCTGCGCAGCAGTACGGTGATCCCCATGACGGCGATGCCCTTGGCCAGCGCCAGCGTCAGCAGCACCTGAAGCCCCGGTGCGGCAAACGGCACCAGCGCCAGAAGGATCAGCAGGATTGCGGGGATGATGACACGGATGGACATGGTCAATTCCCCTCAGATCTTGCGCGCGGCGGGGCTGCCGAACAGCCCCTCCGGGCGCACCAGCAACACCGCGACCATGATCAGGTACGGCACAAGGACCTGCGTTTCGGGCCAGACATAGACCGCAAAGGACCGCCCCAGCCCGATCAGCAGCGCGGTCAACGCCGCCCCCTCGATCTGTCCCAGACCGGCGGTTGCGACCACGGCGAAGGACAACACGATCATGTCCGCACCGATCCCCGGCAGGATCGAGGTGGTCGGCGAGGCCAGCGCCCCGCCAAGCCCCGCCAGACCCGCACCGACGATGAAGGTCAGAAGAAACACCTTGTCGGCGTCGATGCCGATGGCCTGCGCCGCCTCGCGATCCTCGGTCGTCGCCAGGATCAGCTTGCCCGCCAGTGTCCGGCGCAGGAAATAGCGC
Organism: Roseovarius tibetensis; assembly: GCF_050896375.1. NCBI lineage: Bacteria > Pseudomonadati > Pseudomonadota > Alphaproteobacteria > Rhodobacterales > Roseobacteraceae > Roseovarius > Roseovarius tibetensis. The sequence continues at coordinate 11,402 of NZ_JBPBBB010000016.1, read as the reverse complement.
AATCCGATCAGCAGCCCGATCGCGACAAGGGGCAACAGGATCAACTGGTATACGGTATAATTGACCGAAAAGACCCGCACGTTCCCCAGCAATTGCAGCGCCGAGGACTGGAAGATCGGCTGCGTGCCCCAGATCAGCCGTTGAACGTCCTCGAGGATCATGAAGATCGCGAAGGTGACGAGAAGCTGCAGCACCTCGGGCTTGTGATAGATGCGCCGCAGCAACAGCCATTCCAGCGGGCCGCCCAGCACCACCCCGATCAGGACGGCCGAGACGAGAATGCAGGGAAAGGCGAAAATCGGCGGCAATCCTGCCGAGATGATGAAGGTGGTCAGCGAGGCCGTCAGGTAGGCCCCCATGGCATAAAGCGAGCCGTGCGCGACGTTCAGGATGCGCATCACCCCGAAGATCAGCGTCAGGCCGACGGCGACGATGAAGACGAGCGCCGCGTAGGCGATGCCGTCGAACAGGGCGAGCAGGAACAGGGTCAGGTTCATGTGGGTCCACGCGGTTTCATGGCGGCAGGGTCAGTATGGCGATGCCGCGGCGTCAGGGCCGATCCGGACGATCGCGGCGGCGTCGGATCATTTGGGCATTGATCGACCGGGATGCGAACGGGGCCTCCGGTTGGCGGAGGCCCCGATGCATGCGGTGTCGCCGATCAGTTCTCGTAGCTGTCCACGGTCAGGCTGTCGATCCAGCCCGGCTGCAGCGAGCCGACCCACTCGACCGAGTTTTCGCCGACCGGTGTGGTCAGTTCCGCACCGTCGAAGATCATGATGTTCTCGAGCGTGGCGAAGGGAAGTTCGCCCCCCTGAACGGACATGCCCAGAAGCTGTGCCTCGATGCCCTGATGATCCTCGCGCAGCCGCACGGGACGGCCCAGACCCTGGAATTCCAGCCCTTCGAACGCCGCGATCACCTGCTCTTCGCTGGGCCAGTCGCCGCCATTCGCCTCGGCCGCGGTGTCATACGCGGCCTGCAGCGCCGCCAGGCCCTGGCTCATGTGGAAGACCGGATAGATCGCCTTGGAGCCGGTCCGCTCCTCGAACTTTTCCATGAACGCCTTGAAGTCCTCGTCGTCGCGCCGTTCCGGGTGGTTCCAGTAGTGATCGCCGCGCGCGCCCACGATATGACCCGACGGCAGGCTGCTGCCCAGACGCTCGAGCGAGCTTTCGGCCAGCGGCAGAACGAAGGTCGAGGTATTGGTCAGGCCGCGCTGCGACGCCTGCTGCACGAAGGTGTCCAGATCGCCGCCCCACGAGGTCGACAGGATGATATCGGGCTGCATGGCCTGAAGGCGCGAAATCTCGGTCGAAAAGTCGGGCGAGCCGAATTTCGGGAAGAACTCGCCGACAACCTCGACATCCGGGCGCAGCGCCTTGAGCGCGGCGCTGAAGATGTCCCAGCTGTCCCGGCCCCAGGCGTAGTCCTGGTTGACGACGGCGATGGTCTGAAAGTCGGGCTTGGTCTTCAGAAGGTAGGCGACCGTCGCCAGCATTTCCGTCCCCGCATGGGCCTGGCTGCGGAAGACGTAGTCGTAATCACCTTCCTCGAAGATCGTCTGCGTGCCGCAATCCCACATGATGTTGATGACCTCGAGGTCTTCGGCCAGCGGTGCGATCGTCTTGCAGTTTCCCGACGAGATGGAGGCCAGCATCGCGTCGGCGCCGTTCTCGACGAGGCGGCGGTATTCGGTGGTCAGCGTTTCGGTGCCGGCCCCTTCGTCGATGAAGGTCAGTTCCAGCGGCACGCCCTGGATGCCGCCCGCCGCGTTGATGTCCTCGGCCAGGATCTCGGCCGCGTCCTTGGCTGGCACGCCAAAGACCGATGCCGGACCGGTGAGGAAGGCGGTGACGCCCACCTGCAGCGAGTCGGGCTTGTCCTGCGCGACCGCCGCGAACGGCATCGCCACGCAGGCCGCGGTGGCCATGAACAGTTTCTTCATTGGTCTCTCTCCCTTTTATGCCTTTTATACTGTGCCAGCCGCCGGGTAGCCCCGGCGGCACGATACGCGATCAGCGGATCGCGATCGGATTGATGATCATCTGCACCGCGCCCTTGATGCGCGCCTGTCCGAGGACGAACAGGAATTCGTGGACACCGTCCCGCGCCAGTTCGCGCGTGTCCATGTTCTCGAGAATGTAGATGCCATGCTCGGGCTGCAGGATCTGATGCGCACGGAACGCCTGCCCCTCCTGCTCGGCGGGCACGACCTCCATGCCCCATGTGTCCGCGCCCACGGCCATGACACCCAGCGAGGCCAGGTATTCCGCCCCGCTCACACCGACACCCGGCTCGCTCGCGCCAAAGCGCTCGGGGTCGGGGTTTTCACCGTCCAGAAGGTTCATCCAGTTGGAGTTGAAAAGCACCACGTCCCCCTCGCCCAGGGTCACCCCTTGCGCCTTGGCGGCGGCCTTGATGTCCTCTTCGGTATAGGGCGTGCCGGCCTCGACCATGTCGACGCCGAAATGCTTGGCCATGTCCAGCATGACGCCACGCCCGACAAGGCCCGGCAGCTTTTCGAGACCCAGCTTGGTCAGCCCGGCGGCATCGGCGAACTCGCTGTCGGTGTGACCGTTGTAATAGACGTGATCGATCCCGGCATGACCCAGACCGTCGATCTGCGGACCAATGCCCAGCCAGCCCATGAAGATGTCGTCGTTATAGGTAAAGGCGTTTTCCCCCAGACCGCTGGTCGACACCTGGTTGGGCTGAAGAACCGTGACCGAAAGGCTGCGCGGCGGGAAGGCGGGCGTGTCGCTGCCCACGATCATCCCGAGGCTGTAGACCTTGCCTGTGGTGACAAGCTCTGCCGCGGCCTTGATCCGCTCGGGCGTCATGGTGTTGGCCGCGCCCAGTTCGTCCTCTGCGCCCCAGGGCGACGTTGCCCAGTCGGGGGTCGTGGCGTCGTCGGCAGTCGCGGCGGTCGCAAGACAGGCCGCTATCGCCATCCCGGCCACATTTCGGACAAGTCGCATCATCATTCCTCCTCCCAAAGTCACGATATGCGAAAGTGTACACACGATCTGCGCGCAGCGCCTAATAGTTTCTGCCTTGCACTGCCATGTTTGCTGCCTATACCTCTGCACGCATCGCGCCCTTTCGCACTGCGCCGATACAGGGCACATTTCTTGCGGCCCGGTCCCGGATCATCCGACGGGCGCCACAAGGGAGAGAGCACATGAAGATCACCGCAGCCGTGCTGATGCGCGACGGAATAGTGTCGAACTTTGCCGAGGAGGCCCCGCTGGAAGTCCGCGAGGTGGACCTCGCCCCGCCGGGACGCGGCGAGGTGTTTATCCGCGTGGCGGCCGCCGGGGTCTGTCACTCGGACCTGTCGGTGATAAACGGCACCCGGCCCCGGCCCCTGCCTATGGTCCTGGGCCACGAGGCGTCGGGCCATGTCGAAGAGGTCGGCGCGGGCGTCGACGATCTGAAACCGGGCGATCATGTCGTATGCATCTTCGCCCCCGGATGCCGCAACTGCACGCCCTGCGCCGAGGGCCGTCCGGCCCTGTGCGAACGCGCAGCCAAGCATCACGGCGTGGGCGAGTTGATGACCGGGACGCGGCGCCTGTCGCTCGACGGTCAGCCGGTCAACCATCATGTCGGCGTGTCGGCCTTCGCCACCCGTTCCGTGATGGACCGGCGCTCGGTCGTGAAGGTCGAGCATGAGTTGCCGCCGCATGTGTCGGCGCTGTTTTCCTGTGCCATGCTGACCGGCGCGGGCGCGGTGTTCAATACCGCGCGCATCCAGCCCGGCCAGACCGTCGCGGTGATCGGACTGGGCGGTGTCGGGCTTTCGGCGGTGCTTGGTGCGGCGGCGGCGGGGGCGGGGCGCGTCATCGCCATCGACCCCTTCGAGTCCAAGATGGACGCCGCCCGCAGCATGGGCGCGACCGACTGCGTGACAGCGGACGCCGCCACCATCGAGACGGTACGCGATCTGACAGGCGGCGGCGTGGATTGCGCGATCGAACTTGCCGGCTCGGTCAAGGCGCTGGAGACCGCCTACGAGATCACCCGCCGCGGCGGCCTGACGGTGACGGCGGGCCTGCCCCACCCAGATCAGCGCATGGCGCTGCCGGCGCTGAAACTGGTGGCCGAGGAACGCACCCTGAAGGGCAGCTATATCGGCTCTTGCGTGCCTCAGCGCGATCTGCCGCGCATGTTCTCGCTCTACCAGCAGGGCAAGCTGCCGGTGGAACGGATGCTGAGCCACCGTGTGCGACTGGACGAGATCAACGTGGCGATGGATCGGCTGAACGACGGGACAGCGATCCGCCAGATCGTCGATCTCGACTGACCGCCGCGCGCCTTCACGCCGGACACACCCCGGACACCCAAGGGGCGGGCGGGTCGGCCGCCCCGCCCGCCCCGTGCAAAGGCCTTGCCATGGATATCCGCCAGATGCGCTACTTCATTGTGATCGCCGAGTCGCCGTCGCTGTCGGCGGCGGCAAGCCTGCTGGGGGTGGCACAACCTTCGCTGTCGCAGAATGTCGTGCGCATGGAAGAGGAACTCGGCCTGCGCCTGGTCGAACGCAGCGCGCGCGGCACCGTGCTGACCGATGATGGCACGCTTTTCCTGAAACATGCGCGCACGGTCTGCGCCGCGTTCGAGACGTGCCTTGCCGACATGCGCGAGGCCGGCGGCGCGCTGCGCGGCAAGGTGGGCTTCGGCATGCCGCCGTCGGTGTCGATGGTCATGTCCGTTCCGCTGGCCGAAACCGTGCGCATCGAATTCCCCGATCTGCGCCTGCGGGCGATCGAGGCGATGAGCGGTCACATCAAGGCGTGGATCGACGATGGCACGGTGGATATCGGGTTCATCTACGATCTGGCGGGGGCCGAGCATTTCCGCACGACCCATGTCCTGAACGAGCGTCTGTTCTTCTTTTCCGGTCCCGACGCATGGCCGCTGGACACCCCGCCCGGCACGCCCGTGCCGCTGCGCGCGCTGCAAGCGCTGGACCTGATCCTGCCCAGCCCGATGCACGGGCTGCGCAAGACCATCGAAGGATACGCCCGACCGCGCGGCATCGACCTGAACGTGACGGTCGAAATGGACGCGATGACCCAGATCAAGGAGCTGGTGACACGCGGTTCGGGCTATACCATCCTTGCGCCGGCCGCCGCGCATGATTTCGCGGCGCGCGGCGACCTTGTCAAATCCCCGATATGCGACCCGGACATGGTGCGCCCCGTCTACCTGGCCAGCAATCCCGCCCGTCAAAGCAGCCGCGCCTGCCGCGCCATTGCCCAGGTGACGCTGGACGTCGCCCGCGATCTGGTCCAGCGCGGAATCTGGGAGGGTGCGTTGGTGTCATGATTGCCGGTGGCCGCGCCATTACCCCCGCGGTGACGCAAGCGCCCAACATCCCCCACGCCCTCTGGCCAGCCACCGGCACAGACGTTACCGTTGCGGCATGGCGCAGCTTCTCATCGTTTACCATTCACGGACCGGCGGCAGCCAGCAAATGGCGCAGGCCGCCTGCGACGCCGCGCACAGCGAGACCGAGACATTGCTCAAGCCCGCCGATCAGGCCGGGCCGGACGATCTTCTGGCAGCTGACGGCTATCTCTTCTGCGCGCCGGAAAACCTCGCGGCGCTGTCGGGGGTCATGAAGGACTTCTTCGATCGCTGCTATTATCCCGTGCTTGGCCGGATCGAGGGACGCGCCTATGCGCAGATGATCTGCGCCGGATCAGATGGCGAGAATGCCGCGCGCCAGACCGCGCGCATCGCGCAGGGCTGGCGGCTGCGCGCCGCGCAGGACCCGCTGATCGTGTGCACCCATGCCCAGACATCCGAGGCGATCCTCGCCGCCAAGACCATCCCCGAGGACGAGCTTGCCCGGTGCCGCGAGATCGGCCAGGCGTTGGCTGCCGGGCTTGCCATGGGCATGTTCTGACCGCCGGTGCCCCTCGGGCCTGATCCGGGCGGACCGGCGCCGCTTGCCACGGACGGGATTGTGCCGGGCGCAGGGCACGTTACAGTTGCCCCGAACAGGCAATGGGGGCAAGACATGGCTGTCGACAGACGTTTCGTCATCGCGGGGTTCGCCGCGACATGGCTGGCCGGGTGCGGCGGCGCATCCGCGCCGCGCGGTGACGCGGCCCCCCTGCCCGCGGATCTCAGACCGCAGCCCAATCGCGACTATGACACATGGGTCGCGTCCTTTCGCGGGCGCGCCACCTCGCAGGGCATTTCGTCCGCCACCTTCGATGCCGCGTTCCGCAGGGCGGGGTACCTGCCCGGCGTTGTCACCCGCGACCGCAGCCAGACAGAGTTCACGCGCAGCCTGGAGGATTACCTGTCGATCGCCGCCTCGGACGCGCGCATCGCCAAGGGGCGCGCCGCCCTTGCGCGTCACCGCCCGATACTTGCCGCGATAGAGGCCCGCTTTGGCGTGGATCGCCACATACTCACCGCGATCTGGGGGCTTGAAAGCATGTATGGCGAGCGCCAGGGCAACATCCCGGTGATCTCGGCCACCTCGACGCTGGCCTTTGACGGGCGGCGCGGCGCGTTTTTCGAGGCGCAGACGCTCGACGCGCTGCGCATCCTGCAGGCGGGCGACATCACCCCCGAACGGATGACCGGTAGCTGGGCGGGCGCGATGGGACACACACAGTTCATTCCGACGACATTCACCGGCTTTGCCGTGGATTTCACCAGCGACGGGCGGCGCGATATCTGGTCATCCGATCCGTCGGATGCGCTGGCAAGTGCGGCCAATTACCTGGCCCGCAATGGCTGGCAGACCGGCGTGCGGTGGGGGCGTGAGGACCCGGCAGGCGCGTTACAGCCGCAGCCGGGTGGTCCGCGTTTCACGGTGACCGGCAATTTCCGGACCATCAAGCGCTATAACAACTCCGACGCCTACGCGATCGGTGTAGGGCATCTCGCCGACCGGATCGCGGGCGCCGGTCCGTTGCAGGCGCGGTTTCCGCCGGATCGGTATGGCCTGACAAAAGACGACCGGATCGCACTGCAGCGCGGCCTTATGCGCCGGGGCTTCGACACCGGGGGCGCGGACGGGGTGATCGGCAGCCGGACCACCGCCGCGATCGAAGCCTTCCAGAGCGACCGGGGTCTGGCCGTGACAGGCACCCCGTCGCCGGCCCTTTTGCAGGCGCTATAGAACCGGGCATCTTGTGTCAGGCACGTAAACCGCTATCGCCTACCAGTGCCGGGTGCCCGGCGCGCCCTTGATGCGACCATCCAGGTTGGGCGTCACCCAGCCACCGTAAAAATCACCGGGCTGCGGGACCACGCGGGTGTCACCCACCCAGGCCTCGTCCATGGCCCCGGCATAGAAGGCCAGATACCCCGCCAGCGCCGCGAAGCGACCCGTGGGGGCATCGTAACTCCACGCCGCGCGCGGTGCGGTGATCCCGCCCGCGGTCACGTCGTAATAGGTGGCCGCGCCCTTCCATTCGCAAAAGCTGCCACCGCGTACGCGGCGCAGGCTTGCCGCGACATCCTCGGGCGGCAGGTAGTAGGTCGGCGCGTGATGCGTCTCGAGCACCCTCAGCCCGCGCGCGGTTTGTGCGACCAGCACCCCGCCAAGGCGGACGGTCAGCGTCTGAGCGACGGGTTCCAGCGCCGGGGGGCGGGGATAGTCCTGCACGGTCTCGCGCGGCAGGTCCGTCATGGCGTGACCAGCAGGCGGTTGATCGGCATGGCAAAGCGGCCTTGCGCGCCCCCTGCTCCGGCCAGCAGCGCGGCCAGCTCTGCCAGCATCCGTACGCGACGTGCGGGCGACAGGATGAACGCCGCGTAGAAGAACCCGGCGGCGGCCTCGGCAACCTCCATCGCGGGGCCCTCCATCGTGACGACGCCGGTCTCGACCGTCACGGTCGCATCCGGGAATGCGCTGCGAACCAGATCGCTCAGGCTATCGGCACCGCGCACGCGCGGATCGCCCAGATCAACCTCGCCGTACCCGGGCAGTTCCGCCTGTACATGACCGTAGATCAGGTCATGCACGTCCTCGTAGCCCGGAGCGGCCTCCATCGGTCCGTCGACAAGGGCGGCGAAACGTCCCTCTGGCGCCAGCACGCGGCGCACCTCGTCCAGAACCGGCGTCACCGGGTCCATCAGTGTCAGCGCCCAGTGGCAAAGCACCACATCGACCGATCCGTCAGGGAGGGCCGCCATGTCCTGCGCCTCGGCAAGCATGAGGGTCGCGGCGTCTTGCGGCAGGCGCATGCGGGCCAGGTCAAGCTCCTCGGGGCACATGTCGACGCCGGTCAGCCGCAGCCCGGAGCCATGCGCCCGCAGGATATCGAGCAGCGGACCCGATCCGCACGCCAGATCCAGCACATGCGCGCCAGCCCCCGCGGGAACGACCTCGGCCAGCCACTCGTAGCTGGTGCGACCCGCCGCATCACGACAGGCCCGCGCGCAGGTCTCGGTAAAACCTGCATGATCGCGGTGCACCGCCCTCAAATGATCGCGCAGCGCGGCGGCATCGGGGTTTTCTCCGCGTTCTAGACTGTCGATCCATGCAGATCGCAGGGGGCTGTGATCATTCACGCCAAAACTCCTTTTTTTGGGAAAGAACCGGACCGCTCAGACGGTGATATCCATCAGGTGCACGATTTGCGGAAAGCGCCAGCCCGAGTCACCGTGGCAGCCTGCTAGCCATTCTGCAACGGGGGCCGTAGCCTGCATCTTGGCAAGGGGTACGCTTTCGTCAAAGACGCAGCGTTGCAGATATCCCTCTACCGCGTCTGTGGCGTCCGGCCCGGCGACGCTGTCATAGCGCACCTCGGTACTCGCCACCGTCGCACCGGCTGCGCGCAGCGCCGCTGCAAGATCCTCGGCCGAGATATAGGGCGCCGCGTCCGCCTCTCCGAACGCTTCGAGATAGCGGCGGTGAAACTCGACGTAATGACCGGCGGCAGCGCTGTGCGCGATGACACCGCGCCCACCGGGGCCGATGGCGGCGCAGAATTGTGCCGCGGCTTTCGGCAGATCTTTTGCGGGTACGGCGTAGAGCGCGTGCGTCGCCCAGACGATGTCATAGCCGTCGGGGGGCGGCGCGAAATCCTGCAAGGTGGTCTCATGCTCGGCGGCGGGCATGAAGGGCGCGGGCAGCGCCGCGCGCGCCTCGGCGATGGAAAACGCGGACGGATCCAGAAGATCAGTGGCCACGGGGCGCAGCCTGGCCTCGGCCACGCCCGCGTGACGCACCAGCGCATTGGGAAACTTGCCCGAGCCGCACGCCACGTCGAGCAGGCGCGAGGACCGGTCTCCGGCCCTGCCTTGGATGCCGGCCAGCCAGCCGGCCCAATCCCGCGCCTCGGCCAGATGCCGGTAATCGTCGGTCGCCAGCGTATAGAACGCATCCATGCCGGCGCGCCCGGCCTCGGACCAGTGGGCGGTGCTGCGTGTCAGGATATCGCCGCTCATGTGTCGTTCTCCACCGGCCAGCACACCGGGTTGAGCGCGCTGGCCGCCACATCGCCCGGCCCGACGCCCGGCATGAATTTCTGCCAGTCGCCCGATACCATCGTCGGCGCGTCCACGATCCGCGCGCCATCGGCGTAATAGGTGTTGGCCAGCACGATCCGGCTGCGATCGGTGCGGTTGCGCGCGGCGGTGTGGAAGCTCAGGTTGTGATGAAAGCTGACCTCGCCGATTTCGAACTCGGTCTCGTCCACGGCCACCCCACCCCGCGCAAACACCTCGGCCACGCCGCGATCGTACCCGGTGCCGGTCTTCTCAAATGTCACGGCATCGACCAGCTTGTGCACATCCAGCGGATAGGCAAAGGCCAGCGGCCCCATCTCCATCGGGATCGGCTGCGCCGGGGCCCAGGCGGTCACAACGTCATGCGTGTCCAGCGGGAAATGATGATCGTCGAAATGCCACGGCGTGCGCCCGCACCCGGCCTGCTTGGCCAGCACGTTGTCATGGTACAGCCGAACAGAGGCCACCTCGAGAAGATCGGCCGAGATCTGTCCCAGCCGGGGCGACAGCACATAGGCCCGCAACAGCGGGTTGTCAGGCCAGATCATCTCGAGGCTGAGGAACCGGTCACGCGCGCCAGTGTCGGGATCGACCTCGAACTCTGCCTTCAGCAGGCGGACCAACTCGGCGCGCAATTTCAGAACCGCGCCGGGCGAGAACACCTCTTTCAGCTTGATGAAGCCGTTCTCGCGGAAAAACGCGATCTGATCCGCGCTCAGCACATAGGGCGCGGCAAGTTCCGCGATCACCTCGTCATCGGTCGGGATCGCGACATCCGGCAGCGGCGGCGCCGCGATGACGGGCGCGTCCGCCTCCTCGTTCTCGGCGAGGCTGACATACCAGTCCCACCACGCCTGATTATCCTGATCCCAAGGTTGGCTGACATCGGTGGCATCGGTCGTCGCGGTCTCTGACATGGCGGGTCCTTTCATTGGGTGACGAGGTACGTAAGGCTTATGCGCACTGCGGCAACCGCAATACCGGCCACCGGCTGGATGTTCTGGGCTGGCGGATTACCTCTTTCAGAACTTTGGCAACGTTACAGGGACATCATGGACGCAAACACCTCGGCGATCACCAATCGAGCACTTTATGCTGACGCCATCGACGGGTTGTCGCAAACGCCCAAGGGCCTGTCACCCAAATGGTTCTACGACGCCGTCGGCAGCGAAATTTTTGAAGAGATTACGCAGCTTGCCGAATACTATCCCGGCCGTACCGAGCGTGCGATTCTCGAGTCACAGTTACCCCGGATTGCGGCGCATGTGCCTGACGGCGCGGCGCTGGTCGAACTGGGCAGCGGGGCCAGCGTCAAGACGCGGCTGCTGCTTGACGGGTTGCCGCAGCTATCGGGCTATGTCCCTGTCGATATTTCGGAAGACTTCCTGCACGCGACGGCCGCGGAGTTGGCGGAAGATTACCCGTCGCTCGGGATCACGCCGGTGGTGGCGGATTTCATGACGCCCGTGCGCTTGCCGGACCTCGGGGGTGCTCCGGTTGCGGGGTTCTTTCCCGGCTCGACGATCGGCAACCTCGATCCGGGTGCGGCCCGGGCTCTGCTGGCACGGCTGGCAGACTGGCGCGATCACGAGGTTCTGATTCTGGGAGTAGATCTTGTGAAGGCGGCTGGTACGTTGGTGGCGGCTTATGACGATTCGGACGGTGTGACGGCGCGTTTCAACCTAAACCTTTTGACGCGGCTGAACCGCGAGGCTGGTGCGTCGTTTGACCTCGACACATTCCGTCATCTTGCAGTCTGGAACGCGGTGGAGTCCCGCGTGGAGATGCACCTTGAAAGCCTGCAGGATCAGGTGGTGCGCCTTGGCGAGCGGGAGGTTGCGTTTTCGGTTGGCGAGACGATTCACACCGAGAACAGCCACAAGTACACGGTCGATGGGCTGTCGGCGCTTGCCGCG